>NZ_JBNNVR010000005.1:0-107712 GCF_050280645.1 Pseudomonas sp. NPDC089554 | reverse complement strand
TGGCCTTCTTCCGAGCCACCGTAGACCTGCTCGGCCACGGTGCGAATCGAGCTGCCGCGGGCAGCGAGGATCTGGTCCATGGCGCCGGCGAACCAGCCGGTGAACATGTAGTCGACCTTGCGCCCGCACTTGCCGTACACATAGACGAACGCCGAGTGCTTGAGCTTGACGCTGCAAGTGCCCTTGTCCAGGTCGATGTCCTGGATCTCGAACAGGCCCCAGCCGCGCTGGCTCAGGCGCTTCATGTAGTGCTCGAACACCGCCACGCCTTCCAGGCCATGGCATTCGGCTTCTTTTTCACACCAGTGCCAGGCCGACTTGTAGCCAGCCTTGTAGAGGATCTCGGCATAGGCGTCGGCGCCCAGCACTTCCTCGATGCCGATGTGGTTGTTGACGAAGAAATGGCGCGGCACGTACAGCATCGGCAGGGCATCGGAGGTCCAGACACCGGTCTCGCTGTCGACTTCGATTGGCAATTGCGGGGCGATCTTGGCCATGGAAACTCAACTCCAGAAAATTTTTAGGATTCGATCAAAAGCCGCTTTGGCTTTTGCTTTTATAAAAAGCCGCAGTGAGTGCTGTTGGGGCCGTAGCGAGCGCGCCGAGCGCAAGGAAGGGCCGAAGCGAAAAGCGAGACAGTGCCGAGGCACGGCGAGCTTTTCGTGAGGGCCTGACGCAGCGATCGGTGCGCGCAGTAGGCCCCAGCAGTACTCACTCGCCCCAGACGTCTTTGAGAACGTTCACCCAGTTCTCACCCATGATCTTGCGCACCACGCGCTCGGAATGGCCGCGCTTGAGCAGGGTTTCGGTGAGGTTGGGGAATTCGCCGACGGTGCGAATGCCCAGCGGGTTGATGATCTTGCCGAAGTTGGTCAGGCGACGGGCGTAGCCCTTGTCGTGGGTCAGGTATTCGAAGAAGTCCTGCCCGTGGCCCTGGGTGAAGTCGGTGCCGATACCGATGGCGTCTTCGCCAACGATGTTCATGGTGTACTCGATGGCCTCGGCATAGTCGTCGATGGTCGAGTCGATACCCTTGGCCAGGAACGGCGCGAACATGGTCACGCCGACGAAGCCGCCGTGGTCGGCGATGAACTTCAGCTCGGCATCGGACTTGTTACGCGGGTGCTCCTTCAGGCCCGAGGGCAGGCAATGGGAGTAGCACACTGGCTTTTTCGATTCGAGGATGACTTCTTCGGAAGTCTTGGAGCCGACGTGGGACAGGTCGCACATGATGCCGACGCGGTTCATCTCGGCGACGATCTCGCGGCCAAAGCCCGACAGCCCGCCATCACGCTCGTAGCAACCGGTGCCCACCAGGTTCTGGGTGTTGTAGCACATCTGCACTATGCCCACGCCCAGCTGCTTGAACACATCCACGTAGGCGATCTGGTCTTCGAAGGCGTGGGCGTTCTGGAAGCCGAAGAGGATGCCGGTCTTGCCCAGCTCCTTGGCCTTGCGGATGTCGGCGGTGGTGCGCACCGGCATCACCAGGTCGCTGTTGTCACGAATCAGCTTCTGGCTGGCGGCGATGTTGTCGACGGTGGCCTTGAACCCTTCCCAGACCGACACGGTGCAGTTGGCAGCGGTCAGGCCGCCCTTGCGCATGTCTTCGAACAGCTCGCGGTTCCACTTGGCGATGATCAAGCCATCGATGACGATGCTGTCGGCGTGTAGTTCGGCTGGGCTCATCAGGCGGTCCCCTTGTTATCGAGTCGTTGCGCGCCGAATCGTGTGTCGGCGCTTTGGGGCCAGCATATGCCTGTGGCCGGGGGCGTCCCGATGCAAAAACGACAGGGGGTTTGCCGAAAGCGTCAATGGGCGACATGGGCTCTGCGCCAGGGCTTGCGGTAATGAGAGTGGCTCTCGATAAGGGCTTTGTCAGCGGTGTATGAACTTTTCGTCAGGGCGCTTCACGCCGCCCCTTGGCTGAGCGAGAATCGCCAGCGACTCGACCGCTCGCTCAGGAGAAAACGGATGAAATCAAAGGCATGGCTGGCCCTGCTGGCTGCAGTGGCGCTGGGTGCACAGGCCGCCGAGGAAGAAAGCACGCCCTGCGACAATGTCGACAGCGAGCAACAGGAGTACGCCTGCGCGGCCTATAACAAGCAGGCCGCCGAGCGAGGCTTGAAAGAGGCGTTCGACGAGCTGGTACTGCGTGTGCGCGACCAGTATGCCGACGAGGGTGCCCAGGCCGAGTCGCTGGTAGGCAAGCTGCAAGCGGCGCAGAAACTGTGGACGCAATTGCGCGATGCCGACTGTAAGGTCGAGACCTTTGCCGAGAAGCCTGGCAACAAGGCCTTCGAGGCGGCGTGGAATACCTGCTTGGCGCAGCGTAGCGATGACCGGTCGGAGTATTTGCAGTCGATTGGGCAGCAGTGAGTGCTTTGCTGTCTGTACTGGCCTCTTCGCGGGTTTACCCGCGAAGAGGCCGACCCCGAACCCGCTATACCACCACCGCCTGCCGGTCCTCACGCGGGCAACGCACGAACCGCGCCCGATAGCAGCGGGTGAAATACGACGCCGACTCGAACCCACAGGCAATGCTCACCTCCAGCACGCTCATGTCGGTCTGGCGCAACAGTTGCCGAGCCTTGTCCAATCGCAGCCTTAGATAGAAGCCACTGGGCGTGTCGTCCAGGTGCAGGCGGAACAATCGCTCGAGCTGGCGCCGGGTCACTTGCACGCCATCGGCCAGCACCTGGGTATTAAGCGGCTGCTCGGTATTGCGCTCCATCTCGCCGATCACCTTCACCAGCTTCTTGTTGCTGATGCCATAGCGGTTGGCGATCTGCATGCGCTGGTGGTCCTGGCGCGGGCGAATGCGCCCCAGCACGAACTGCTCCGACACCTGGATCGCCAGCTCGCTGCCATGGGCCTGGGCGATCAGGTCGAGCATCAGGTCGATGGAGGCGGTGCCACCGGCGCAGGTGATGCGTCGGCGGTCGATCTCGAACAGCTCTTGGGTCGCCTGCAATCGCGGGTAGCGCTCCTTGAACGCCTCCAGCGCCTCCCAGTGCAGGGTCGCGCGGTAGCCATCGAGCAGGCCAGCTTCGGCCAGCACCATCGCCCCGGTGTCGATACCGCCCAGAATCATCCCCTCGTGGTCGAAGCGACGCAGCGCATGCTGCAACGCAGGCGCAAACCCGGCCAACGGCTCGAACCCCGCCACCACCAGCAGCATGCCAGCACGCTCGGCCTCGGCCAGGGCAGCGTCGGCGTTCACCGACATGCCGTTGCTCGCCAATACCGCGCCGCCATCCAGGCTCAGCACGCGCCAGCGGTACTGCGGGCCACGGAAACGGTTGGCCACGCGCAGCGGCTCCACCGCGCTGATGAAGCCGATCGCGGAGAAGCCGGGCAACAACAGGAACTGGATGGTTTCAGGCATTGCGTGCTCCACAGGCAAGGTGGTCGCTTGCGTGCCATTCTTGGTCGCCAGCGTGCGATTTCCTACTGTGCCACCCGCGTAACTTTTTGAACACGGCCCGTAGAGGCCGGCCCCCATAACAATACGTTCTGCCGATGGAGAGCCACCATGCAACGCTTTATCCGCCGCAGTCTGTTGTCCCTTGCTCTCGGTTCCACCCTGGTTTCCCCTGTGTTCGCCGCAGAACCGGCCGAATGCAAAAACGTGCGCCTGGGCGTGGTCAACTGGACCGACGTGATCGCCACCAGCGCCATGGCGCAGGTGCTGCTCGAAGGCCTGGGCTACCAGGTCAAGCAGACCAGCGCTTCGCAGCAGATCATCTTCGCCGGTATCCGCGACAAGCGCCTGGACATGTTCCTGGGCTACTGGAACCCGCTGATGACCCAGACCATCACCCCGTTCGTCGACGCCAAGCAGGTCAAGGTACTCGACAAGCCCAGCCTGGAAGACGCCCGCGCTACCTTGGCAGTGCCGACCTACCTGGCCGACAAGGGCCTGAAGAGCTTCGCCGACATCCAGAAATTCCAGAAGGAGCTGGGCGGCAAGATCTACGGCATCGAGCCGGGCTCGGGCGCCAACACCCAGATCAAGGAAATGATCAAGAAAGATCAGTTCGGCCTGGGCAAGTTCCAGCTGGTCGAGTCCAGCGAAGCTGGCATGCTGGCCGCGGTCGACCGCGCCGTGCGGCGCAAGGAAGCGGTGGTGTTCTTCGGCTGGGCGCCACACCCGATGAACGTGAACATCGACATGACCTACCTGGACGGCAGCGAAGGCGCCCTAGGCCCGGATGAAGGCAAGGCCACGGTGTGGACCGTGACCGCGCCGGACTACGCCCAGAGCTGCCCCAACGCCAGCCGCCTGCTGGCCAACCTGACCTTCAGCGCCGAAGCCGAGAGCCGCATGATGCAGCCGCTGCTCGACCACAAGGACGCGCTGGAGTCGGCCCGCCAGTGGCTCAAGGACCACCCGCAAGACAAAGCGCGCTGGCTCGAGGGCGTCACCACCCTCGACGGCAAGCCGGCGGCCGAGAACATCAAGCTCACCGCCAACTGATACACCGCTCCCCAGGGTTCTCCCCCAACCCTGTGGGAGCGGGCTCGCCCCGCGATAGGGCCCTTACTGACACCCACGAATACTCGTCGCCGCAACGCCACGAACAGACCCGTCACGCCTGAAGGAAACCCACATGAACCATGACGTCATCATCACCTGCGCACTGACCGGTGCCGGCGACACCGTCGCCAAGAGCCACCTGGTGCCGGTGACCCCGAAACAGATCGCCGAAGCCGCCGTGGAAGCCGCCAAGGCCGGTGCCACGGTGGTCCACTGCCACGTCCGCGACCCCGAGACCGGCCGCTTCAGCCGTGACGTGAACCTGTACCGCGAGGTGATGGAGCGTATCCGCGAAGCCGACGTGGACATCATCGTCAACCTCACCGCCGGCATGGGCGGCGACCTGGAGATCGGCCCAGGCGAATCGCCCATGGAATTCGGCGCCGGCACCGACCTGATCGGCCCGCTGGAGCGCCTGGCCCACGTCGAAGCGCTGCTGCCGGAAATCTGCACCCTGGACTGCGGCACCCTCAATTTCGGCGACGGCAACGCCATCTACGTCTCCACCCCCGCGCAACTGCGCGCCGGGGCCAAGCGCATCACCGAACTGGGGGTGAAGGCCGAGCTTGAGATCTTCGACACCGGCCACCTGTGGTTCGCCAAGCAAATGATCAAGGAAGGCCTGCTCGAAGACCCGCTGTTCCAGCTGTGCCTGGGCATCCCGTGGGGTGCGCCGGCCGACACCACCACCATGAAGGCGATGGTCGACAACCTGCCGGCCAACGTCACCTGGGCAGGCTTCGGCATCGGCCGCATGCAGATGCCGATGGCAGCGCAAGCGGTCCTGCTCGGCGGCAACGTTCGCGTGGGCCTGGAAGACAACCTGTACCTGGACCGCGGCGTGCTGGCCAGCAATGGCCAACTGGTCGAGCGCGCCGTAGAGATCATCTCGCGCCTTGGCGCCCGCGTGCTGACCCCTGCCGAAGGCCGGGCAAAAATGAACCTCAAGCGCCGCTAAGCCCTACTTTCAGGAGTTGCACGCAATGCCTTTCATCACCGAAATCAAAACCTTCGCCGCCCTGGGTAGCGGCGTGATCGGCAGCGGTTGGGTGGCCCGCGCCCTGGCCCACGGCCTGGACGTGGTCGCCTGGGACCCGGCCCCCGGCGCCGAGCAGGCCCTGCGCAAGCGCATCGCCAACGCCTGGCCGGCCCTGGAAAAACAAGGCCTGGCCCCAGGCGCCTCGCAAGAGCGCCTGACCTTCGTCGCGACCATCGAAGAGTGCGTGCGCGATGCCGACTTCATCCAGGAAAGCGCTCCCGAGCGCCTGGAGCTCAAGCTCGACCTGCACGCCAAGATCAGCGCCGCCGCCAAGCCCAACGCGATCATCGGCTCCAGCACCTCGGGCCTGCTGCCCAGCGAGTTCTACGAGTCGTCCAGCCACCCCGAGCGCTGCGTGGTTGGCCATCCGTTCAACCCGGTGTACCTGCTGCCGCTGGTGGAAATCGTCGGCGGCAAGAACACCGCGCCCGAGGCCATCGAAGCCGCGAAAACCATCTACACCGCCCTGGGGATGCGCCCGCTGCACGTACGCAAGGAAGTACCGGGTTTCATCGCCGACCGCCTGCTCGAAGCGCTGTGGCGCGAGGCCCTGCACCTGGTCAACGACGGCGTGGCCAGCACAGGCGAAATCGACGACGCGATTCGCTTCGGCGCCGGCCTGCGCTGGTCGTTCATGGGCACCTTCCTGACCTACACCCTGGCCGGTGGCGATGCCGGCATGCGTCACTTCATGTCGCAGTTCGGCCCGGCGCTCAAGCTGCCCTGGACCTACCTGCCGGCCCCGGAGCTGACCGACAAGCTGATCGACGACGTGGTCGACGGCACCTCCGAGCAACTGGGCGAGCGCAGCATCGCGCAGCTCGAGCGCTACCGCGACGACACCCTGCTGGCCGTGCTGGAAGCGGTGAAGAACAGCAAGGCCAAGCACGGCATGGCCTTCGGCGACTGAGGAAGCGACCATGCCCGCACTGATCACCTACCGCACCCCGGTCCAGGAGGACTGGGTCGACTACAACGGGCACCTGCGCGATGCCTTCTACCTGCTGATCTTCAGCTACGCCACCGATGCGCTGATGGAGCGCATCGGCCTGGATGCCGACAGCCGTGGGCAAAGCGGCCACTCGCTGTTTACCCTGGAGGCGCACATCAACTACCTGCACGAAGTAAAGCTGGGCACAGAAGTATGGGTGCAGACGCAGATCATCGGTATTGATCGCAAGCGCGCACATATTTATCACAGCCTGCATCGCAATGACGTTGAAGAAGCCTTGGCCGCAAGTGAACAGATGTTGCTTCACGTGGATTTGGCAGGGCCAAGCTCGACCCCTTTCAGTGCACGAACCCTGCAAGCGCTAGACCAAATAATTGAACAGCAACGCGACTTGCCAACACCTGAACACGTAGGCAGAACCCTTCGGCTACCCAACGCAAAAACTAAACAATGACCCATGAGCAACTGGCACGCCCCATGCTGCAACCAAGCGATTGGCGCGTGCCAGTTGTGAGGGGTTAGAAGCGCTGATAGCGAACAATATCCGAATGCCCGATAGCGCCCTCCCCGGCTTTTTGGTGCGTTACATCGGGGGACAAGTTATGAGGATTATCCAAATTGGAAACGGAATACCTCCCATTGCCCCGGACAACGCGATAGCAAGATTCATGGATGGCCGACCTGTTACCAATACAGAGCTTTGACCCTACCGCAGCACCTAGTACTTGGGCAGATCTGGGTTGTGGGATGCAAGGACCTTTTAAATCCAGATTCTGCAGTGTGATACTGCAGGTACGCCCCGCAAAATTGTCACGCTCATACAAATTCAAGATAACGGGTGCCCCCCCGGCGGATAGAAACCTTCAAATTTCTCCCGCTGCTCGTTGAAGCGGCGCGCAACATCGTGGTTGGCCGCAGTGCCCAAAGGATAGCCTTGCCAGGTCGTCCAAGTATTCGAAAAGTAGGGCAGCCTCGGACAGCTCGCTCCAGGGCAATCATAGGACATTTGGGTACGAAAACGGTCCTGTGCCCCCATGTAACGATAACCATATTGATAGGGTGGGTTCGCGACGGGGTCTCCAGGTTGCCAATTGTGATTCGCACCTAAGTTATGACCTATCTCATGCGCCAGGGCCGTTGGGCAAGTAATAACAGAGTGTGCCTGAGCCTTGCCGGGATTTAACCACGCCATCCCACAAAATGCTGGATCTGATGAGTACAGGGTGACGAGGTGCGCCCCCAGTTCATCCCGCCGCTTCAATAGTTCTCCTGCAAAGGGCTGAGCCAGGCGAAGGTCGTTCAGTTTCTGGGTGTAATATCTTGCGGACTCGTCATAGGGCCCCTCATAGTACCCCGCCAGTTCCAACGTCACCTCCACGCCACTGTTGCGCATGTACTGGTTCGCATCGTTAAGCGCATTAGCCAACTCCAACTTATAATTGGGTGAAGCGGCTCGCCGCTGATTGGTCGCTACGAAAAGTACGCGAATTATACTGTGGCTCGACTGGGGGGTCTTTGCATGCGTGTCATCGACTGCATTTACCTGTTCCGACTCAAGCGCTTCTGCCTCCGGCGGCAACTTCGATTCGTCGATCTTTATCAATGCATACTGCCCTGAGCCGACCGAGTCTATTCGGTACAGCTGGCCGTCGACAATGATACTGCCGACCAGTGCATCGCCCTCCCGGACAAGGGACAGGTAATTCAGCGGGTCGATATCGATTTCAGCGGCCGATGGCGCATGAGTCGGCTTCCAGGTAGAGGGTTTATAGCCTACCCAACCCTGAACACCCGCGGTAATCGTATTAAAATCACGCAAATTGAACTGCGCAGCTTTACCGTCAGGCAACGTCACAGCCAACGTTGGCGTTTCGCGACTGACGACCGCTGGGTTCAACTTGATCACTGTGATTTGTTCATTTGAAGGGACTGTCAACAGACGCTGGATGTAATCATTTCCTGTTTGCTGCAGCGTAGCGCGGTCAGGTGTCGATTCAATTGAAAATAATTGCGGTACACGATCTTCATTTCCTCCCGAAGGAGAAGCGGCCATTGCGTTTGCAGTTGCCAGCATGAAACCCGTACACGCCAGAATAAGATACCCTCTTGGTCTTTTCATCTTCCGCTCCAATTAGAAATTAAGCCTCATCATCAGAGCAAATAAATAAGAGTTTGTAACCTGATACAACTATCAGCTATATGGTGTTCTCAAAACCTCTTAAGAAAAAAAACCCCGGAAAGCCGTGAGCTACCGGGGCGCGAGAGCGAGCAACATCCACTGTGCCTGAGTGAGGGTGACCAAGCCCTCGGGTGCCGTGAATGACTTCAGTGTGCACACTCCCCTCTTCTACGATTTAGCCGTAAGCGACCTGTTCTTAGCCAAAGCAGCCACTGCGGCATTCTGCCCTTGCCGGGCTGTTGGGTTGGTCACAGAATCGGGGGCAGATCACAGCAGCGAGAAGGATAAAAACCATGATGCATGCGGATTTGATTGACCAGGACGATCTGCTGGGCCAACTGCGCGCCCGCGGCTTCGACATTCCCGCCGGGGCCAGCGCCGAACAGGCCTGCGAAACTGTGGTACGCGGGTTGACCGAGCCCAATGCACGCGCACTCAAAGGCATGGTCGAGCAGATGTACACCGGCAGCGCCACCATTCTTCCGGCAGTACGCCAGGCCATCGACAAGCAGCTGCTGCCGGCCTTGGCGCACTTCAGCCAGCGCGCCTGACCTCGTCGCCTGCTGCTCCCCGGGCATACCTGGGAAGCAGCAGACAGGGTCATGTCGCATAGCTATTGATAATGATTCTCGACAACAGGTAACATCGCCGCCCCCGAGACATCCCTGGCATACCACCCCGTGGCGGACGACAAACTGCAGCTCTACCTGGCCCACCGCCCGGCACTGGTGGACTACGCCGCGCCGATCGTAGGCTGCCGCGCCCGCGCCGAGGATGTGGTCCAGGAAGCCTGGCTGCGCTTCAGCAGCCAGCCGCTCGAGGCAGACATTCGCCACCCCGCCAGCTATCTGTACCGCATCGTGCGCAACCTGGCGCTCGACCAGACCCGTCGCAGCGCCACCGAAAAGGTCCAGCCCGGCGGCGACGAAGTTCTCGCCGAGCTGCCAGCCAGCACCGCCTCGCCAGAGCAGGCCGTCAGCCAACAGAACGAACTGAGCGCCATCAGCCGAGCGCTGGAAGAATTGCCCCTGCGCACCCGCACCGCCTTCGAGATGCACCGCCTGGGCGGCTACACCTTGCAGCAGGTGGCTACCCACCTGGACGTTTCGGTCAGCCTGGTGCACCAGCTGGTGCGCGATGCCCTGCGCCACTGCCTGGAACGGCTGGGGGGCGAGTTGTGAAAAAACGCCGCGCTGGCGCGTCTTTTGCCCAACGGGGTTGCTCTGTGCGACCCTTCGCGCCCCCGAGCCTCCAGGAGACTTGCCGGACATGATGTCAGCAGACCTCAGCAGCAGCCGCAACGAGCAGGCACTGGACTGGCTCCTGCGCCTTCAGCAGGCGCCTCACGACATGCCCCTGCGCGAGCAGTTCGAACAATGGCTGGAGCAGCATGCCGACAATGCCGAGGCCTACCGCAAGGCCGCGCAGCTTTGGCAATTGAGCGAGCAACTGGCACCCGCCACCCGCGCGCACTGGCCCGCCACAGCCGAGGTGCTGCCGCTGCCTGTAGCGCACAAGAACACGCGCCGCTGGTGGCTGGTCGCCGCTGTGGCGGCCTGCCTGATGCTGGCCGTTGCGCCGTCATTGACCCTGCGCCTGCAAGCCGACTACCGCACCGCCCAAGGCGAGACCCGCGACATCACCCTGGCGGACGGCAGCGTGGTGCAGCTCGACAGCGACACCGCCATCAGCGTGGACTACAGCGACAACCAGCGTGACGTGCGCCTGCTCACTGGGCAGGCGTTCTTCAAGGTCATGCCCGACAAGGCCAAGCCTTTCCAGGTGCGCGCCGATGCCATTCGGGTCACGGTCACCGGCACCGCCTTCAACGTGGAACTGCGCCCCAGCAGCATCGGCGTGGACGTGCAGCATGGCTCGGTACGGGTCGAAGACTCGGCCAAGGTACTGGCTAACGCGCTGACCGCCGGGCAACGCCTGCGCTACCTCGATGGGCAAGCCCAGTTGAGCGTGTTCGTGCCGTCTCAAGCCGCAGCCTGGCGCCAGGGCCAGCTGATTGCCGATGACCAGCCGGTGGCCGAAGTGGTCCAGGCACTGGCCCATTACCTGCCCGGCAAGGTACTGCTGCGCGACGATGCACTGGGCACCCGGCGGGTGACCGGCGTGTACGACCTGCGCAAGCCCGAGGCGGCCTTGCGCGCCGTGCTCCGCCCCCATGGCGGCGAAGTGAATAGCTATGGGCCTTGGCTGCTGGTGCTGGGCAAGCCCTGAGCGGGCTCAACAGCCACCCGCACCCGCCCCGCAAAAATAATTTCACGATTTTCTGAAAAATCCCCGCACTGCCCCGTCTTCTTCCCCGCGCGCAACAACTGATATCGATTCGTATTCAATTTTGCATCTCGGCGAATGTCGGGGCGGGGACGTGGGATGACTCAAACAACAAGCCGCAAGGGTTGGTCGCAGCACCTGGCACAAGTGGCCAGCGCAGGCCTGCTCGGGCTGTGCTACAGCGGTACGGTGGTCTCGGCCCAGGCCGAAGAACCGACGTCGGGCGCAGTCATGGCGCAAACCCATGCGTTCGATATTCCGGCGCAGAAGCTGGCCGTTGCGCTGATCAACTTCGGCCAGCAGAGCGGCCTGCAAGTCAGCGTCGATTCCAGCCTGCTCGACGGCCAGCAGTCCACCGCCGTGCGCGGCCAGCTCGCCAGCCAGGCGGCGCTGGCGCAACTGCTGCTGGGCACCGGCATCACCTGGGACTACGAATACGGCACCTTGACCTTTCGCCTGCTCGAGGCCGAAACCGGCGCCATCGAGCTGCACAACACGCTGATCCTCGGCGACACCCAGGAAAACAGCTTCATGGGCGCCACGGTGATCGACCGCAAGGCCGTGCAGGCCTTCCCCGGCGCCAATGGCGACATCACCACGATCTTGCAGATGCACCCCAACGTGCAGTTCAGCACCGAGCAGAAAAGCTCCAAGACCCCCGGCGAGATCGACCCCGCCGACATCAGCATCAACGGCGCCAAGTTCTACCAGAACAACTTCATGATCGACGGCATCTCGATCAACAACGACCTCGACCCCGGCGCCCATGGCTACGGCGAAACCCGCCAATTCGACTCGGCTCCCAGCCGCTCGCACGGCATTGCCCTGGACGCCGACCTGCTCGAAGAGATCAAGGTCTACGACAGCAACGTGCCGGTGGAGTACGGCGGCTTCAACGGCGGCGTGGTCGATGCCATCACCCGCCGCCCGACCCAGGAACTGCACGGCAAAATCTCCTACGCCCTGAGCCGCTCGGAGTGGACGCGCTACCACATCAGCGGCGAAGACAAGGAAGACTTCGAGAACTCCACCAGCGAGCAAAGCCAGCCGGAATTCAAGAAAACCACCCTGCGCGGCACCCTCGAAGGCCACTTGAACGAAGACTTCGGCGTGCTGTTCAACTTCTCGCAGAAGCGCTCGTACCTGCCGCTGCGCACCTACACCAACGGCTACAACAGCCCGGACAACGACAACGAGCAGGAACAAACCCGCGCCCTCGACAACTTCCTGCTCAAGACCTACTGGACGGTCAATGATCGCCTGACCCTCGACGCCTCGGTCGTCTACGCCCCGCAAGAGAACACCTACTTCCGCGAAGACAGCCGCAACTCCGAATTCACCAACACCAACGGTGGCTGGCAGGGCTCGCTGAAGGCCACCTACGAAGGTGACAGCGCGCGCTGGACCCAGCAGTTGGCGTTGACCAACCTCTATGCCTCGCGCGACTCCGAGAGCGACGAGTGGATCAACTGGTACTGGTCTGCCGACAAGAACTGGGGCAACCCCAACGACTCCAGCACCCCACGCAGCCAGGAAGGCGCCTACGGCAGCCTGGAGCAGAACCAGCGCGGTATCGACTACAAGCTCAAGGCCGAATGGCAGACGTTCAATGTAGGCTCCACCCTGCACACCGTGGCCACCGGCCTGGAACTGGGTTACCAACGCGCCATCTGGGAGCGCGAAGACGACGCCACGGCGATCACCACCCTGCGGCGCGACAACGTTGCAACCTGCGCAGGCAACGACCCGTACTGCTCCATCGGCCGCCTGCCCAACGGCATGAACCGCCAGTACGGCTCGGCCATGATGGTGTACGGCGCCGGCAAGCTGGACATGGCGCAGCGGGACTACGCGCTGTTCATCGAAGACCAGATCAGCTACGGCAACCTCACCCTGCGCCCCGGGCTGCGTTTCGAGGGTGACGACTACATGCAGAAGAAGTCCCTGGCGCCGCGCTTTGCCGGTGACTACGACTTCTTCGGCGATCGCAGCACCGTGCTGGTGTTCGGCGCCAACCGCTACTACGGGCGCAACCTGTTCAAGTACCGCCTGGCCGATGGCCGCCAGGCCTTCAACACCCGCTACACCCGCGCCAGCCAGACCGCCGCCTGGGCCATGGCCAGCCGCAGCGAGAACAACAGCCAGTTCCGCACCATGGACATCCCCTACGACGACGAGCTGATGCTCGGCCTGAACCAGCGCTGGCTCGATACCGATTTCCAGCTCAAGTACGTCAACCGCAAGGGCCACGACCAGATCTACCGCACCCGCCCCTACTACAACCTCGATGAGAAGGACATTCCGGCCGGGTACAACAAGGACTACCTGGTGTACCTCAACGCCGGCACCAGCGAATCCGAGACCGTCACCCTGACCGCGACGCCGATGAAACCTTTGCAGTTCAACGGCACCAGCACCAGCGTGCAGCTGGCGCTGAACTGGTCGCAAAGCACAGGCGCCCATGGCTCTACCTATGAAGCCGGGGTGGACCGCGAGGAAATGGACAACGAGCCGGTGGTGTACGACGGCAAGCTGGTGGCCTACGACGAGCTGCCAGCCGCCGACTTCAACCGCCCTTGGACCGCACGGCTGGTCACCATCACCGATATCCCGCAGTGGAACCTTGAGGTCAGCAACTTCTTCCGTTACCGAGGCCCCTATGACCAGGTCCTGAAGGTCAGCCCCGACGCCGAGATCGACGGCAAGACCTACAGCCGCTACGAAACCGTCACCACCCCCGGCGCACCGACCTGGGACATGCGCCTGGCCTGGGACATTCCCACCGGCAAGGACCAGGCGTTCTTCGTCAACCTCGATATCACCAACGTCACCGACAAGGTCAACCAGCTGGCAGCTCGCTCGACAGTGAGCGTGATCAGCTACGAAGTTGGCCGTCAGTACTGGCTGGAAGTGGGCTACCGCTTCTAAGCGCACACAAGAAAATGGATGCCCTGATGAAAAACCTCCTCGCCGGCCTTCTTGCGCCGCTGCTGCTCAGCGCCTGCGCATCGCTGCCCGAACCCGACGCGCCGCTGCCCTGGGACAGCCAGGTGGTGCATGGCCAACTGGCCAACGGCCTGGCTTACCGCCTGGTGCGCGACACCACGCAAAGCGGCCGCCTCGACCTGCGCCTGACAGTGAAAGCGGGCTCGGTGGACGAAGCCGACGACCAGGTCGGCGTGGCGCACATGCTCGAACACCTCACCTTCCACAGCCGCGCCGGTACCGACCAGAACCTGCGCCAGCGCATGAACGAACTGGGCTGGGTGCAGGGCCGACACTTCAATGCCGTGACCAACTACGAGCGCACCCAGTACATGCTTGCCCCGCCGTCCGGCGTGCGCCAGGCGCCCCAAGCGTTGCAGGCGCTGTCGGACCTGGTGTTCGCCCGCGACTACAGCGCGGCGGACCTTGAGCGCGAGCGCCCTATCGTCATCGAAGAATGGCGCGGCGGCCTGGGCGTGGCCCAGCGCATGAACGAGCAGCGCACCGCCTCGCAGCGGGTAGGCTCGCGCTACCCCGAACACCGCACCATCGGCAACGAAGCGGCCATTCGCTCGGCCAGCCTGGCCAGCCTGCAAGCGTTCCAGGGGCGCTGGTACCTGCCCAACAACATGGTGCTGTCGGCGGTGGGCGACTTCGACCCACAGCAGCTCAAGGTGCAGATCGAACAGACCTTCGGCACGGCCAAGGCCGGCGAGGTGCCGGACCGCCAGCAACGTGAGCTGCCGCTGGACGACAGGCTGAAGATCTTCCGCCTGCAAGACCCACAATCGGGCAGCAACCAGGTGGCGCTGTTGTTCCGCCTGCACGAACCGGACAGCCGTGGCACCACCCACGCAGCGCTGCGTGAACGCCTGATCGACCGCATGGCCCTCGCCGCCCTGCTCGACATCCTGCGCCGTCAGCCCCGAGCAGATGGCGTGCGCAGCCTGAGCGCACAGAAGACCTTGATCGGCGAGCACTCCACAGTGCTCGGTATCGCCGCAGGTGTCGAAGGGCAGGCACACGAGCAAGCTTTGCAAGCGCTGCTGACCGAAATCGAACGCCTGCGCCAGCACGGCTTCAGCAAGGACGACCTGCAACGCGAGCGCTCGCATATCGCAGGCCTGGCCAAAAAGGCCATCGGCAACCAAACCCCGCGTACCTTCGAGCAGTGGGTCGAGCAGTTGAACAACGCCGCCGTACAGGACCGCCCGCTGGTCGAGCGCGAAGCCGCCGCACGCCGTTACCAGAAGGTGCTGGGCAAGATCCGCCTGCGCGACCTCAATGCCCGCCTGCGCCTATGGCTGGACAGCCCGGACCGGGTATTGCAGATCAGCGCGCCTGCCGCCTTCACGCTGACACTGCCGAGCGTCGCCCAGGTGCAAGCGCAGCAGGCCGAGCTGGCCGCGCGTACGCTGCCCGAGCCCCTGCGCAAGGCCCCGCCAGCACCTGAAAAAACGCCGCTACAGATGTCCGCCAACCCCGCTGCCGCGACCATCGTCGAGCGCAAGGCATTTGCCGAGCAGCAGGTCGAGCACTGGCGCCTGAGCAACGGCGACCGACTGGTGTGGCTAAAACGCCCAGGCCCCGACGGCCAGGTCCTATTGCAGGCCGACTCTGCCGCAGGCTACCGCCTGCCCGACGCGCCGGCCTGGCGCGTGCAGATGGCCGCGCAACTGGCCGTGCGCAGCGGCACCGCCGGCATGGACGCGCAAGCATTGGCCGACTGGCGCCAGGCGCAACGCGCCACGCTCAGCCTCGACCAGCAGCCGCAACGCCTGCAACTGAGCCTGAAAGCCGAGCCCACGCAGTTGCTTGCACTGCTGCAAAGCTACCGCGTGAGCCAGGTGGCGAGCATCGACCCCGGCCTGTTCGCCGAGGCCCGCGACGAGCTGCTGCAACGCCTGCGCAGCCGCCCCGACGATGTCCGCAGTCGTCAGGAGGCCGCGCAGCGCGAACTCAAGTACGGCACCGATCACTGGCAGGCGCCCAGCCTCGCAGCGGTCGAGGCCCTGACGGTCAAACAGCTGGACGCCGACTGGCTACGCCAGGCCAGCGCCCCCGCCACTTACTACCTGATGGCCGACCTCCCCGCCGAGGACGTGCAACGGCTGGTACGCGAGGCGCTCGCCACCATTCCGCGCAGCGCCATCCCCATCGGTAGCCAGCCGGCCTTGCAACAGCCCGGCCAACGCCGCAGCGATCTGCCCATCGCCCTGGAGCCACGCGCCGTGCTGCACGCCAGCAGCTACTTCGATCAGCCCTGGAGCCCCGAGGCGGCGATGCGCGTGGCCATGCTGCGCGACCTGGCCAACCAGCGCCTCAAGGCACAACTGCGCGGCGAGGCCTCGGGTGTGTACCGGCTGCGCTTCGACAGCGAACTGAACCCCGATACCCAGCGTGTCGAAAGCAGCCTGAGCTTCACCTGCGACCCGGCCCGGGTCGACGAGCTGTGGGCCATGGCCCAGCACACCCTGGCCAGCCTGGACGTCGACCAAGCCTGGGTGGACAGCGAACGTCGCGAACTGTTGCGTCAGGAAAGCAAACGCCGCGATGACCCGCAGACCCAGTTCAAGCGCCTGATTCTCAGCGACCGCCGCTGGCAAGACCCACGCTACCTGCAAACCCAGCAGCACCTGCCCGAAGCCCTGACGCTACCCGAGCTGCAACAGCAGGCGCGCCAGCTGTTCCCCAAGGCCAACCAGGTGCAGCTGCGCCTGCTGCCCACCACTCGCGCCGAGGAACAGGCCCGGTGAACACGCTGCGAATCTTCTATCGCCTGAGCCAACCGTTCTGGCGCCAGCGCAGCCAATGGCCCGCCTGGCTGATGCTGGCCGCCGTGATCGGCCTGGGCCTGCTGGTGGTGCGGATCAACGTGTTGATCAACAGCTGGAGCAAGACCTTCTACGACACCCTCAGTGCGTTCGACACCGCAGCGCTGTATGGGCTGGTGGGCGAGTACACGCTGTACCTGGCGGCCTACGTGTTGATCTTCGTGTCCCTCGACTACATCCGCAAAGGCCTGGTATTGCGCTGGCGCCAGGCGATGACTGGGCGCCTGGTCGATGCCTGGCTGGCCGACCAGGCGTTCTATCGCCTGGGCCTGACTGGCGAGCCGGACAACCCCGACCAACGCATCGCCCAGGATGTCGACGTGATGGTCGACCTGTCCGTCGAGCTGGTGGCGTCGCTGGTGATCAACCTGGCACAGGTCGGGGCGTTCCTGGTGATCCTGTGGAACCTCTCGGGGGTACAGACCTTCAGCCTGTTCGGCGAGACCTACACCGTACATGGCTACCTGGTGTGGATCGTGCTCGGCTACACGTTGTTCGGCAGCGTACTGACCCACTGCATCGGCAAGCCCCTGCACCGCCTCAACTACGAACGTGAACACCGCGAAGCGGACTTTCGCGCAAGCCTGCTGCGCAAGCGCGACCACGCCGAGCAGATCGCCCTGTATCGCGGCGAGGCTGTCGAGCGCCAGCAACTGCTGCAACGCTTCGCCGCCATCGCCGAGAACTGGCGCCAACTGATGGGCCGCGAACGTGACCTTGGGTTGTTCACCGTCGCCTACCAGCGCCTGAGCCTGATCATCCCGGTGTTCGCCGCACTACCCGCGTTCATGGCCAAGGCCATCACCCTGGGCGGGCTGATGCAGATCCGCAGTGCGTTCAATGCCGTGCATGACTCGCTGAGCTGGTTCATCAAGCTGTACCACAAGCTGGTGCGCTGGAGCGCCGCATTGGAGCGGCTGGACCAGTTCGAACGGGCCATCACCGCGAGCCGCCGCACTGCCAACCCAGCCCCTCAGGGCGATTGCCTGTGCACCCAGGGCCTGACCCTGTGCCGCCCCGACGGCAGCGTGCTGCTGGACGACGTGCACCTGCGCGCACAACATGGCCAATGGCTGCGCCTGGCCGGGCGCAGCGGGTTGGGCAAGTCGACGCTGTTGCGCACCTTGCAGGGGCTGTGGCCTTACTGCCAGGGCGACTGGCAACTGCCGGGCGGGCGCAGCCTGCTGTTGCCGCAAAAGCCCTACCTGGCGCACATGAGCCTGCGCAGCCTGCTGGCTTATCCACAGCTGGCACCCTTCGATGACGGCCTGTTACGGGAGGTGCTGAGCAAGGTAGGGCTGGGTGCGCTGGGTGGGCGACTGGACGACGAGCAGGAATGGGAGCGGGTGTTGTCGGGAGGGGAACAGCAACGCCTGGGCCTGGCACGGGCCTTGTTGTACAAGCCCGACACGCTGTACCTGGACGAAGCCACCAGCCAGCTGGACCTGGCGAGTGCCAGAGCCCTGTTGCAGATGCTCAGGCGCGAACTGCCGGCCTGCACGGTGGTGGGGGTGAGCCATCAGGACGGGTTGGCGGGGTTGTTCGAGCGCACGCTGGAGTTGGCCAAGGCGCCGCAGATGGCGTGAGTCGCGGTGCCTTCTTCGCGGGCAAGCCCGCTCCTACAGGATTTGCGCATACCTGTAGGAGCGGGCTTGTCGGAGCGCCGAACCGCCGCGAAGCAGTCGCTGCAGTATCAGAGCCTCACACTGGCAAAGGTCGACTCG
Source organism: Pseudomonas sp. NPDC089554 (assembly GCF_050280645.1). Classification (NCBI taxonomy): domain Bacteria; kingdom Pseudomonadati; phylum Pseudomonadota; class Gammaproteobacteria; order Pseudomonadales; family Pseudomonadaceae; genus Pseudomonas; species Pseudomonas sp. NPDC089554. The sequence goes on along the minus strand of NZ_JBNNVR010000005.1, from coordinate 89,173 downwards.
TTGCGCGCCTGGCTCAGCGCCGCCATCGGCCCGCTGTGCGGCGACAACGCCATGGCCTGCGGAATCGGTACCATCGCCACCTGCTGGGCCGTGTTGGAGCCCACGCGCTCGTCACGCGGTGGAATACCGAAGTACTCGCGGTAGCACTTGGAGAAGTGCGGCGTAGAGACGAACCCGCACACCGAAGCCACCTCGATGATCGACATTGGCGTCTGCTTGAGCAACTGCCGTGCGCGAATCAGGCGCAGCTTCAGGTAGTAGCGCGACGGCGAACAATGCAGGTACTTCTGGAACAGGCGCTCGAGCTGCCGGCGCGACACCGACACGTACACCGCCAGCTCGTCGAGGTCGATCGGCTCTTCCAGGTTGGCCTCCATCAGCGCGACGATTTCCTGCAACTTCGGCTGGTTGGTGCCGAGCATGTGCTTGAGCGGCACGCGCTGGTGGTCCTGCTCGTTGCGAATGCGCTCGTAGACGAACATTTCCGAGATTGCCGCCGACAGCTCGCGGCCATGATCGCGGCTGATCAGGTGCAGCATCATGTCCAGCGGTGCAGTACCGCCGGAACTGGTGAAACGGTTGCGGTCGAGGGTGAACAGGCGGGTGCTCATGTTCGCCCGCGGGAAGGCCTCCTGCATGGCCGCCAGGCATTCCCAGTGCACGCTGCAATCGAAACCGTCGAGCAGGCCGGCGCAGGCCAGTGCCCAACTGCCGGTGCACACCGCGCCCAAGCGGCGCGACTGGCGGGCCTGGGCCTGCAGCCAGGTGACGTGTTCGCGGGTAACGGTGCGCTGAATGCCCACGCCACCACAGACGATCACGGTGTCGATCGGCGGGGCGTTGTGCATGGCCGCGTCCGGGGTGATCTGCAAGCCATCGCTGGCCCACACCTGGCCGCCATCGACGGTCAGGGTATGCCAGCGGTACAGCTCACGGCCGGACAGCTGGTTGGCCATGCGCAGCGGCTCGACCGCCGAGGCCAGGGAAATAAGGGTGAAGTTGTCCAGCAGGAGAAAGCCGATGGACTGGGGGGCTGTGCGGTTCTGGGTTGGGTTCCCGGAGGTGTACGACGTCATCGCGATTTCTCCTCACACAAATGCAGGGTGTGCCTCAGGCGGGCACCGTTTTCTTGTTATTGCCCCTATTCGTATGCAGGGGCTTTGCCAATCTCAACGCAAACGCCGTGCCTGAAGTTGAACGGCCATCCAAAAAAAACCAAAAACGACGTTGTCACGCGTCTTGTAGGGCTTTTCCTGGAGAGTTGTACGCTTAGCTCAAAGCGGCGTGCCAGCGCCTTTGCGTGTCACTGCTGAGCAAATCGGTAGCACTTGTGGGAAGGTTGCCCAGAAACGACATTCTTGAGTGTCACCGACAATGACACCTCCAGTAGCGACATCCGACAATCGGTCGCATGGGGGCCACGCGCCAAAAAGTGGCATGCCGCCGAGGGCGGTGCCAAACCGGCGCATCAGCACTCGATGGCGTTGACCGCAAGGCCCCCGCGCGAGGTTTCCTTGTACTTGTCGTGCATGTCGGCGCCGGTGTCACGCATGGTGCGGATCACCTGGTCGAGGGAAATGAAGTGCTCGCCGTCGCCGCGCAAGGCCATCTGCACGGCATTGATCGCCTTCACCGCAGCGATTGCGTTGCGCTCGATGCACGGCACCTGCACCAACCCGCCGACCGGGTCGCAGGTCAGCCCCAGGTTGTGTTCCAAGGCAATTTCGGCGGCGTTTTCCAGCTGCGCCGGGGTGGCGCCGAGCACTTCGGCAAGGCCCGCCGCGGCCATGGCGCAGGCCGAGCCGACCTCCCCCTGGCAACCCACTTCAGCGCCTGAGATGGAGGCGTTCTTCTTGCACAGAATGCCCACCGCTGCCGCACCCAGGAAGAACTCCACCACATTCGACTCGTCCACCACATCGGAGAACCGCATGTAGTAGTGCAGCACTGCCGGAATGATGCCCGCCGCGCCATTGGTGGGCGCAGTGACCATGCGCCCGCCTGCGGCGTTCTCTTCGTTGACCGCCAGGGCATAGAGGTTTACCCACTCCATGGCGCTCATGGTCGAGCCAATCACGTTGGGTTTGCCGATCTCCTGCAAGCTGCGATGCAGTTTGGCCGCGCGGCGACGCACATTGAGCCCGCCGGGCAAAGTGCCTTCGTACTTCAGGCCATTGTTCACGCATTCCTGCATGGCGTCCCAGAGCTTGAGCAGGCCGGCATGGATCTCGGCCTCGCTGCGCCAGACCCGTTCGTTGGCCATCATCAATTGCGACACACGCATGTCGTTTTGTTTGCACAGGCGCAGCAATTCGGCGGCGCTGTTGAAATCGTAGGGCAGCACGGTCTGGTCGGCGTCCAGCACGCCACTGGCGGCCTGCGCCTCATCGACCACGAAGCCGCCGCCGACCGAGTAATAGGTGTCGCGGTGCAGTTCGCCCTGGGCGCCTTCGGCGACCAAGGTCATGGCGTTGGGGTGATAAGGCAGGTTCTCGTCCAGCAGCAGCATGTCGCGGGCCCAGACGAATTCGATGGGCAGGCGGCTGTCGAGCTGCAAGGTGTTGGTTTCGCGCAGGTCGGCGATGCGTGGGGTGATCTGCGTAGGGTCGATGGAGTCCGGCCATTCGCCCATCAGGCCCATGATCGTGGCGTTGTCGGTGCCGTGGCCAACGCCGGTGGCCGACAGCGAGCCGTACAGGCGCACTTCGATACGCCGCACCTGCTCCAGTTCGCCGCGCTCGCGCAGGCCCTGGACGAACAGCGCAGCCGCGCGCATGGGGCCGACGGTGTGCGAGCTGGAAGGCCCGACACCGATCTTGAACAGGTCGAACACGCTGATGGCCATTGTCGAATCACCTCTTGATGGGCTTGTCTGTACGCGCCATGTGGCGGCGCCTGCAGGTGCTAGGCTGATACCGGCGAGCTGCCGTGAATGAGCGCATCATCGGGTTTTTCACCCACCCCACGCCGTCTGCAACCGACGTACTTTTGTCCAGCCGCGCCCTGCTGAACCCGCCACCGTTTCGCCGTTTTTCGCTGTCGATGTCACACAAAGTCACAGCCGGGGAGGTGGAAAACACCATATGCGACATTGCCCGTACTGGATGCGACCTGTCCTGCACTGGTTACGACCCTACCAGTAGGCGATTGCCCAACGCTGGTGGATTATCGAAAGCGACTCGTATTGCACGGCCTCGCAACCTGCCCTCTGCAGGCCGGTCGAACGGAAGCCCGAAGAAGGCCCGGCGGCCCCCGCGAACCCGAAGAAAAAATCACAGGAGTCCTCACCTATGAAAGGTTCACCCTCGCTGTTGCTGGTTGCGTTGCTCTCTGCTCCGTTGCTGGCCCAGGCAGCGGAGCCCGAACAGTGTCAGACGGTCCGCTTCTCGGATGTCGGCTGGACTGACATCACCGTGACGACCGCGACCACCAGCGTCGTGCTCGAAGCCCTCGGCTACAAGACCCACACCACCATGATCTCGGTACCTGTGACCTACAAGTCGCTGGCCGCTGGCAAAGACCTGGACGTGTTCCTCGGCAACTGGATGCCGACCATGGAAAACGACATCAAGCAGTACCGCGATGCCGGTACCGTCGAGACCGTGCGCGCCAACCTGGAGAACGCCAAGTACACCTTGGCCGTGCCCCAGGCCCTGTACGACAAGGGCCTGAAGGATTTCGCCGACATTCCCAAGTTCAAGCAGGAACTGGACGGCAAGATCTACGGCATCGAGCCGGGCAACGACGGCAACCGCACCATCCAGAGCATGATCGACAAGAACGCCTTCGGCCTTAAGGACGCCGGCTTCAAGATCGTGCAGTCGAGCGAGGCGGGCATGCTGTCGCAGGTCGATCGGGCGCAGAAGCGCGGTGAAGCGATCGTGTTCCTCGGCTGGGAACCCCACCCGATGAACACCCGCTTCAAGATGCAGTACCTGACCGGCGGGGACGAATTCTTCGGCCCGGAACTGGGCAAGGCCACCGTGTTGACCAACACCCGCAAAGGCTATGCGCAGGAGTGCAGCAACGTCGGCCAACTGCTGAAGAACCTGTCGTTCGAGCTCAAGGATGAAAGCACCATGATGGGCTATGTCCTGGACGACAAGATGAAGCCCGACGCCGCCGCCAAGAAGTGGATCAAGGACAACCCAGGCAAGCTCGATGCATGGCTCGCCGGGGTGACCACCGTCGACGGCAAACCAGGCCTGGAGGCGGCCAAAGCCAAGCTGACGCAGTAGCTGTAGGCACTACCGCGGGGCGAGACCGTGCTCGCCCCGGACTGATTTCAATCTTTGCAGGTGGAAGCTCGCTATCATGCTTATCGATCAGAAAATACCCCTGGGGCAGTACATCGCCTCATTCGTCGAATGGTTGACCCAGAACGGCGCCGATTACTTCGATGCAATCGCCCAAGGCCTGGAATTCATGATCCATGGGGTCACCAGCGCCCTGACCTGGTTCAACCCTTTGGTACTCGTCGCGCTGTTCGCCGCCCTGGCGCACCTGATCCAACGCAAGTGGGCGCTCACCGTATTCGTCGCCCTGTCGTTCCTGCTGATCCTCAACCTGGGGTACTGGCAGGAAACCATGGAAACCCTCGCGCAAGTGACCTTCGCCACGGTGGTCTGCGTGGCCATCGGCGTGCCACTGGGCATCGTCGCCGCACACAAGCCGATGTTCTACACCGCCATGCGCCCGGTGCTGGACCTGATGCAGACGGTCCCCACCTTCGTTTACCTGATTCCCACCCTGACCCTGTTCGGCCTGGGCGTGGTGCCGGGGCTGATTTCCACCGTGGTGTTCGCCATCGCCGCGCCGATTCGCCTCACCTACCTGGGCATTTGCGACGTGCCGCAAGAGCTGCTGGACGCCGGCAAGGCCTTCGGCTGCTCGCGTCGCCAGTTGCTGACGCGCATCGAACTGCCGCACGCCATGCCGAGCATCGCCGCAGGCGTCACCCAATGCATCATGCTGTCGCTGTCGATGGTGGTGATCGCCGCCCTGGTGGGCGCCGACGGCCTGGGCAAACCCGTGGTCAACGCATTGAACACCGCCGACATTTCCCTGGGCTTCGAGGCAGGCCTGGCCATCGTGCTGCTGGCAATCATGCTCGACCGTATCTGCAAGCAACCGGAACTGCCGGCAAGGAGTGAAGCATGAGCATCATTCGCTTCGAAGATGTCGACGTCATCTTCTCCAACAAGCCACGCGAGGCCCTGGCCCTGCTTGACCAAGGCGATACACGCGAACAAATTCTCAAGAAGACCGGCCTTGTGCTGGGTGTCGAGAAGGCCAACCTGGAAATCAACAAGGGCGAGATCTGCGTGCTGATGGGCTTGTCCGGTTCGGGCAAGTCGAGCCTGCTGCGCTGCATCAACGGCCTGAACACCGTCAGCCGCGGCAAGCTGTTCATCGAGCACGAAGGCAAGGACATCGACATTGCCCACTGCACCCCGGCAGAGCTGAAGATGATGCGCACCAAGCGCATCGCCATGGTGTTCCAGAAGTTCGCCCTGATGCCCTGGCTGACGGTGCGCGAGAACATCAGCTTCGGCCTGGAAATGCAGGGCCGCCCCGAGAAGGAGCGGCGCAAGCTGGTGGACGAAAAGCTCGAGCTGGTGGGCCTGACCCAGTGGCGCAACAAGAAGCCCGACGAGCTTTCCGGCGGCATGCAGCAGCGCGTGGGCCTGGCCCGGGCGCTGGCGATGGACGCCGACATCCTGCTGATGGACGAACCCTTCTCGGCCCTCGACCCGCTGATTCGCCAAGGCCTGCAGGACGAGCTGCTGGAACTGCAACGCAAGCTGAACAAGACCATCGTGTTCGTCAGCCACGACCTGGACGAGGCGCTGAAACTCGGTAGCCGCATCGCGATCATGAAGGACGGGCGGATCATCCAGTACAGCAAGCCCGAAGACATCGTGCTGAACCCGGCCGACGACTACGTGCGCACCTTCGTCGCCCACACCAACCCGCTGAACGTGCTGTGCGGCCGCAGCCTGATGCGCAGCCTGGACAACTGCAAGCGCATCAACGGCTCGGTGTGCCTGGACCCAGGCGGCGATTCCTGGCTGGACCTGGGCGAAGGCAACTCGCTCAAGCGTGCGCGCCAGGGCCAGAATGGCCTGGACCTGCAAGCTTGGGTGCCGGGGCAGGATGTGGAGGAGTTGGGCCGTCTGCCGACCCTGGTGAATGCCGATATCGGCATGCGCGATGCGCTGCAGATTCGCTATCAAACAGGCAATAAGCTGGTGTTGCAGGACAACGACAAGGTGGTGGGGATTCTCGGTGATACCGAGCTTTATCACGCGTTGCTCGGCAAGAACCACGGGTGATGCCATTGGGGCTGCTGCGCAGCCCCAATCGATGATTCAGCGAACGACGATCCCGCGCGAAGCCATATAGGCCTTGGCCTCCGGCACGGTGTACTCGCCGAAGTGGAAGATACTCGCCGCCAGCACCGCACTGGCATGCCCTTCCAGAATGCCGTCGGCCAGGTGCTGCAAGTTACCCACGCCACCCGAAGCGATCACCGGAATCCCCAGCGCATCGCTGATGGCCCGCGTCACCCCCAGGTCGAAGCCGTTCTTCATGCCGTCCTGGTCCATGCTGGTCAGCAGGATCTCCCCCGCCCCCAGGCCTTCCATCTTCTTCGCCCACTCCACTGCATCCAGCCCGGTCGGCTTGCGCCCGCCGTGGGTGAAGATTTCCCAGCGCGGCGTCTCGCCCGGCCCGGAAACCTTCTTCGCATCGATGGCCACGACGATGCACTGCGAACCGAAACGCTGCGCCGCCTCGCCCACGAACTCCGGGTTGAACACCGCGGCGGTGTTGATGGACACCTTGTCGGCACCGGCATTGAGCAGGTTGCGAATGTCCTGCACAGTGCGCACGCCACCGCCCACGGTCAGCGGGATGAACACCTGGCTGGCCATGCGCTCCACGGTATGCAAGGTGGTGTCACGGCCATCGACGCTCGCGGTGATGTCGAGGAAGGTGATTTCGTCGGCACCCTGCTCATCGTAGCGGCGCGCGATTTCCACCGGGTCGCCGGCATCGCGGATGTTCTCGAACTTGACGCCCTTGACCACCCGGCCGTTGTCCACGTCCAGGCAAGGGATGATGCGCTTGGCCAGTGCCATGTGGGTGTCCTCAGCCTTGGTAGTTGTCGCAGAAGGCCTGGGCCTCGGCGACGTCGAGGGTGCCTTCGTAGATGGCACGGCCGGTGATGGCGCCGATGATGCCTGGGGCCTTGGCATCCAGCAGGGCCTTGATGTCGCCCAGGTTGTGGATGCCGCCGGACGCGATCACCGGGATCGACGTGGCTTCGGCCAGAGCCTTGGTGAAGGGCACGTTGCAGCCCTGCATCATGCCGTCCTTGGCGATGTCGGTGTAAACGATCGCCGAGACGCCATCGGCCTCGAAACGCTTGGCCAGGTCGATGACCTGCACCGAGCTGACCTCGGCCCAGCCGTCGGTGGCGACGAAGCCGTCTTTGGCATCCAGGCCAACGATGACCTTGCCCGGGAAGGCCTTGCACGCCTCGGCGACGAACTCTGGCTGCTTGACCGCCTTGGTGCCGATGATCACGTAGCTGACGCCGGCCTTCACATAGTGCTCGATGGTTTCCAGCGAGCGAATGCCGCCGCCGATCTGGATCGGCAGGTTCGGGTAGCGCTTGGCGATGGCGGTGACCACTTCGCCGTTGACCGGCTGGCCTTCGAAGGCGCCGTTCAGGTCGACCAGGTGCAGGCGACGGCAGCCACCTTCGACCCACTTGGCGGCCATGCTCACCGGGTCGTCGGAAAACACCGTGGAGTCTTCCATGCGGCCTTGGCGCAGGCGTACGCAGGCACCGTCCTTGAGATCGATAGCGGGGATAATCAGCATCTTGGGAACCTGTCTAAACGTTGGAATTCAGGGCTTCTCGAGCGCCCACAGGTCGCTTTCGATGCTCTCGAACCGCTCCTTGAGGTGCAGCTGAACATCGGCAATCGCCCTGTTGTAGTAATGGGGTGCAATTTCCTTGCTGAACACGTCGAGAACCTCGGCCACCTCGAACGACCCCAGTTGCAGCTCGAAGCGGTCTTCGAGGAAGCGCTTGAGCACCTCCAGCGCCTCGCGCTCCTGCTCCGGGGCCAACGTGATGCTCGGCGCCTTGGTTCGCGACTTGCTCATCTACCAGCGCCCGTCCCAGGCGGCGAAGTTCTGCAGCAGTTGCAGGCCATGGGTATGGCTCTTCTCCGGGTGGAACTGCACGGCGAAGCGCGAGCCATCGGCCAGCGCGGCGGCGAAGTCGACGCCATAGTGGCCACGACCAACTACCTGGCCCGGCTTGCCGGCCTCGATGTAGTAGCTGTGCACGAAGTAGAAACGCGCCAGTTGCGGGATGTCGTGCCACAGCGGGTGGTCGATGGACTGGCTGACCTGGTTCCAGCCCATGTGCGGCACCTTCAGGTGCTCGCCGTCTTCTTCCAGGCCCTTGCCGAAGAAACGTACCTTGCCGGGGAACAGGCCGATGCAATCGACGCCGTCGTTCTCCTCGCTGTGCTCCAGCAGCGCCTGCATACCTACGCAGATGCCAAGGAACGGGCGGTCCTGGCTGACTTCACGCACCAGGCTGTCGAAGCCCAGGCGGCGAATTTCGGCCATGCAGTCGCGGATCGCGCCAACGCCTGGGAACACCACGCGGTCGGCCTCGCGGATCACCGCTGCGTCGCTGGTGACCAACACCTTGCCAGCGCCTACGTGCTCCAGGGCCTTGGCCACCGAGTGCAGGTTGCCCATGCCATAGTCGATTACCGCAACCGTCTGCATTACAGGCATCCCTTGGTGGATGGCATCTGCCCGGCCATACGCTCATCCAGGGTCACGGCCATGCGCAGCGCGCGGCCAAAAGCCTTGAACACGGTCTCGATCTGGTGGTGGGTGTTGTGCCCGCGCAGGTTGTCGATGTGCAGGGTGACGAGGGCGTGGTTGACGAAGCCCTGGAAAAACTCCTGGAACAGGTCGACGTCGAAGCCACCGACCGAGGCGCGGGTGTACGGCACGTGCATCTGCAAGCCTGGGCGGCCGGAGAAGTCGATGACCACCCGCGACAGCGCTTCGTCCAGCGGCACGTAGGCGTGGCCGTAGCGGAAGATGCCTTTTTTGTCGCCGATAGCCTGGGCGAATGCCTGGCCGAGGGTGATACCGACGTCTTCCACGGTGTGGTGATCGTCGATATGCAGGTCACCCTTGCACTCGATGTCCAGATCGATCAGCCCGTGCCGGGCGATCTGGTCGAGCATGTGTTCAAGGAAAGGCACACCGATATCGAATCGGGCCTTGCCACTGCCATCGAGGTTGATCGAGCACTTGACCTGGGTTTCCAGGGTGTTGCGCTCGACGGAAGCCTTACGTTCGACCATCACCAGCTCCGCAAAATCATTGGGCGAAAAGGGCTACATTGTACGCCCAGAACGCGCCGGTTTGAAACGCGGATGACGTGTGGCAGAAGGGTGGCCAGTAAAAGCATTCGCGGGCAAGCCCGCTCCTACAAGGTCTAGGTGATCCCTGTAGGAGCGGGCTTGCCCGCGAAAGGGCCCTCTCAGGCCCCGCTGAAGCAATGGATCAGTTGAACAGCACCGCAGTCTTCTGCAAGGTGATCCACACACCCCAAGCCAGCGGAATCACCACCACGGCCCAGGCGATCAGCACCAGCGGCAGGCTGCCAGGGGCTGCATGCCATTCCAGCGCACGGACGCCATCGGCACCTTTGTCGTGGCTCAGCGCGCGCTCGGCGGCCAACTCGGCATCGGTCATGAAGTACTTGTCGGCGACCGGACGCACCAGCAGGTTGCAGATGAAGCCCAGTACCAGCAGACCGGCGAGGATGTACAGGGTCATGTCATAGGCGGCTGCACGGGCAACGCCCGCTGCCAACTGCGACTCACGCAGGTAGGTGATCAACACCGGGCCCAGCACGCCAGCGGCTGCCCAGGCAGTCAGCAGGCGACCGTGGATCGCGCCGACCATCTGCGTACCGAACAGGTCGGCCAGGTAGGCCGGCACGGTGGCGAAGCCGCCGCCGTACATCGACAGGATCACGCAGAACGCCGCCACGAACAGCGCCACGTTACCCAGGTGGCCGAGGTTCGGCACCATGGCGTAGAGGGCGAAGCCCAGGGCGAAGAAGGCGAAGTAGGTGTTCTTGCGGCCGATGTAGTCGGAGAACGAGGCCCAGAAGAAGCGACCACCGATGTTGAACAGGCTCAGCAAGCCGGTGAAGCCCGCGGCGATGGCGGCGATCTGCGCCAGTTGCGCGCTGTTCAGCTCGCTGAAGCTCAAATCGTTACCCAGCAGCTTGCCGGCGAACACTTCCTGCAGCAGTGGCGAGGCCATGCCGATGATGCCGATACCCGCCGAAACGTTCAGGCACAGCACCAGCCAGATCAGCGCGAACTGCGGGGTTTTCCAGGCAACGCTGACGTGCACGTGGCGGTCGGTGACCATGGTGTTGGCTTTCTTCGCCGGCGGGGTCCAGCCCTCAGGCTTCCAGCCGGTCGGCGGAACGCGGTAGGCCAGGGCGCCTGCGGTCATGAATACGAAGTAGATCGCAGCCATGGCCACGAAGCTCTGCCACACACCCACTTCCTGGCCGTTGGCGAAGTGGCCCATCAGTGCGGTGGCCAGCGGCGCACCCACCATGGCACCACCACCGAAGCCCATGATCGCCATGCCGGTAGCCATGCCGCGCTTGTCCGGGAACCACTTGATCAGGGTCGAGACTGGCGAGATATAGCCCAGGCCCAGGCCGATACCACCGATCACACCGGAGCCCAGCCACATCAGCCACAGCTGGTGGGTCTTGATGCCGATCGCCGAGATCAGCAGGCCACCGCACCAGCACACGGCCGATACCAGGCCGGCCTTGCGCGGGCCTGCGTGTTCCAGCCAGCCACCGAGTACCGCGGCCGAGCAGCCGAGGAACACGAAGAACAGGGTGTAGATCCAGCTGAGCATGGAGATTGGCCAGTCGCACTCGGCGCTGAACAGGCGGGCGATGAAGCCCATGTCAGGCGAGCAGGCAACCGGCGCGGTGATGCCAATGGCTTGGGAAAGCGGTAGCCAGAACACCGAGAAGCCATAGGCCATGCCGATGCACAGGTGAATGGCGAGGGCCGCAGGCGGGACCAGCCAGCGGTTGAAGCCCGGACGGGCGATGATACGTTCCTTGGACAGGAAACCGGGCACGCGCTCCGGAATCCCTGTCGCAACATTGCTGTTCATGGGATCGTTCCTTTATGTAGGTAGGCGGATGCTCATTGATTGAATGCCTGGCTCTGGATATCGCCTTCTCCCCGGAAGGCCCGGCCATTTGCGGCAACGCCCGCGACAATGGGTCGCGGGCGCTCGTCGAGCGGCGCAAGAGTAACAGGTGAAGGCATTATGAGATTGATATTTTTTTGCCAGCGCAAACGTTTAACGGAACTGTAATACCCTGGGTTGTCGAACCCGGAACCGGTTGGGGCGCTGTTGGCGTAACCCTCAGACACGCATGAAATGCCCTGTATCTGTTGTCGGATACGCAGAGGCCATAGCTGCGGCGCTATACTTTGCCGCTTGAATTTCACTATCGGACTACAAGGACTCGCCCATGAAAGCGTTCGGCAAAATCCTGGGACTGGGGCTGCTCGGGCTGTTGCTGATCATCGTGGCGCTGGGCTTCGCCCTGACCCACCTCTTCGATCCCAACGACTATAAAGACGAGATTCGCCAACTGGCGCGCGACAAAGCCCGTGTCGAGCTGACCCTCAATGGCGACATCGGCTGGAGCCTGTTCCCTTGGCTGGGCCTTGAGCTGCACGAGGCGAGCATCGCCACCCTGAACAAACCCACCGAGCCATTCGCCGACCTGCAAATGCTCGGCCTCTCGGTGCGCGTGCTGCCTTTGCTGCGCCGTGAAGTGCAAATGAGCGACGTGCGCGTGGAAGGGCTGAACCTGACCCTGGTGCGCGACGCCCAGGGCCACGGCAACTGGGAAGACATCGGCAAGCCGCTGCCCGACCCGAACGCCACCGCCAGCACTCCCCCGGCACCGCAACCCGATACCCCGGCCTCGACGCCCGCCGAAACCCAGGGCGGCAACGAGCGCTCGGTCAAGCTGGACATCGACAGCCTCACGGTGAACAACGCCCGCGTGCAGTACACCGACGAGCAGAGCGGCAAAAGCTACCAGGCCGAAAGCATCCAGCTGAGCACCGGCGCGGTGCACGACGGCGTGAACATTCCGGTCAAGGCCAGTGCCTTCCTCAGCGCCAGCGTGCCGAACATCAAGGCGCGCACGGAGCTTGCCGGCGAGCTGCGCTTCGATCGCAAGCTCAAGCGCTACAGCTTCGAAGACATGCGCCTGTCCGGGGAAACCTCGGGCGAACCGCTGGCCGGCAAGAGCATGACTTTCGTCGCCCAGGGCCAGGTGCTGGTCGACCTGGCGGCCAACGTCGCCTCGTGGACCGGCCTGAAGGTTTCCGCCAACCAACTGCGCGCCCTCGGCGAGCTGAACGTACGCGACCTCGACAAGGCAGCGCAGCTCAGCGGCGGCCTGTCCATCGCCCAGTTCGACCTGCGCACCTTCCTCGACGGCATCGGCCACCCGCTGCCCGCCACCGCCGACGCAGCGGCCTTCGGCAAGTTCGAACTGGTCAGCCGCCTGCAAGGCACACCCAGCAGCCTAGCCCTCGAAGACCTGGCGGTGAAACTGGACGACAGCACCTTCACCGGCCGCGTCGCCATCGACGACTTCGCCAAGCAGGCCCTGCGCCTGCAACTGAAAGCCGACACCTTCAATGCCGACCGCTACCTGCCGGCCAAGAGCGAAGAGGCCAAGGGCACCGCTGCCGCGCGCCAGGCCGAGGTCAAGCAACAGGAAGCCAGCGCCACCGTCGGCGCCGGCACCTCGCCGCTGCCGGCCCCACCGACCCAGTTGGCCTGGAGCACCGACAAGCTGCTGCCGGTCGACCGCCTGCGCGTGCTCGACCTGCAAGCCGACCTGTCGTTCGGTGCCCTGACGCTGAACAAGCTGCCGATCAGCAATGCTCAGCTCAAGGCCAACGGCCAGGGCGGCCTGGTGACCCTGGAAACCCTGCGTGGCGGCCTGTACAACGGCACCTTCGAGGCCAAGGGCACCGTCGACGTGCGCCCGGCCGTGCCGCAGGTGGGTGTGAACACACGCATCAACCGTGTACCGGTGGAGCACTTCATCAAGCGCGAAAGCCCCGACCAGGCGCCGCCGGTCAAGGGCCTGCTGACCCTGTCCAGCGACCTCACCGCCACCGGCAACAGCCAGAAGGCGCTGGTCGACACCCTCAACGGCAACGCCAGCTTCACCATCAATGACGGTGTGCTGGTCAACGCCAACCTTGAACAGCAGCTGTGCCAGGCCATCGCCACCCTCAACCGCAAGCAGCTCAGCGGCGAGCCACGCGGCAAGGACACCCCCTTCCAGGAACTGCGCGGCAGCCTGGTGATACGCAATGGCGTGGCCAGCAACCCTGACCTCAAGGCGCGCATTCCCGGCCTGACAGTCAATGGCCAAGGCGACCTCGACCTGCGCGTGCTGGGCATGGACTACAACGTCGGCGTCATCGTCGAAGGCGACCAAACCGCCATGCCCGACCCGGCCTGCCAAGTCAACGAGCGCTACGTCGGCGTTGCCGTACCGCTGCGCTGCCGCGGCCCGCTGGAGCTCGGCGCCAAGGCCTGCCGCCTGGACCAGGAAGGCCTGGGCAAGGTCGCCGCGCAACTGGCCGGCAACCGCCTCAAAGACAAGCTCGATGAAAAACTCGACGAGAAACTCGGAGACAAAGTGAGCCCGGAACTCAAAGAAGCACTCAAGGGGCTGTTCAAGCGATGAGCCCCGAGCAGTTCTCCAGCGCCGTGCTGAGCTGGTTCGACCAGCACGGCCGCCACGACCTTCCCTGGCAACAGGGCATCACGCCTTACCGGGTGTGGGTGTCGGAAATCATGCTGCAACAGACCCAAGTAAGCACTGTGCTCAACTACTTCGACCGCTTCATGCAGGCCCTGCCCACCGTGCAGGCGCTGGCCGAAGCGCCGGAGGACGAAGTGCTGCACCTGTGGACGGGCCTGGGCTATTACATCCGCGCCCGCAACCTGCAAAAGGCCGCGAAGGTGGTGATGGAGCAGCATGGCGGCGAATTCCCGCGCAGCGTCGAGCAGCTCACCGAGCTACCCGGCATCGGCCGCTCTACCGCCGGAGCCATCGCCAGTATCAGCATGGGCATTCGCGCGCCGATCCTCGACGGCAACGTCAAACGCGTGCTGGCCCGCTACACCGCCCAGGCTGGCTACCCCGGCGAGCCGAAGGTGGCCAACGCGCTGTGGGCCACCGCCGAGCGCCTCACCCCCCACGCCCGCGCCAACCACTACACCCAGGCGATGATGGACATGGGCGCCACGCTGTGCACCCGCAGCAAGCCCAGTTGCCTGATCTGCCCGGTGCAGAGCGGCTGCGAAGCGCACTTGCATGGCGAGGAAACCCGCTACCCCGAGCCCAAGCCGCGCAAGGCCCTGCCGCAACGCAAGACGCTGATGCCGCTGCTGGCCAACCGAGAAGGCGCGATCCTGCTATACCGCCGCCCCTCCACAGGCCTATGGGGCGGGCTATGGAGCCTGCCGGAGCTGGACAACCTCGAACAACTCGACGACCTGGCCTACCAGCACGGCCTGCGCCTGGCCGGCAGCCAGGCCCTAGATGGCCTCACTCACACCTTCAGCCATTTCCAGCTGGCGATCGAACCCTGGCTGGTACGCGTGGACCCGCTCGGCACGCACGTGGCCGAGCCCGACTGGCTCTGGTATAACCTCGCCACCCCGCCGCGCCTGGGCCTCGCCGCCCCGGTCAAGAAGCTGCTCAAACGCGCGGCCGACGAACTGATTGCAGGAGAGCCCCAATGACCCGCACCGTGAAGTGCCGCAAGTACAACGAAGAACTCCCCGGCCTCGAGCGCCCGCCCTACCCCGGCGCCAAGGGCCAGGACATCTTCGAAAACATCTCGCAGAAGGCCTGGAAGGAGTGGCAGGACCACCAGACCATGCTGATCAACGAGAAGCGCCTGAACATGATGAATGCCGAAGACCGCAAATTCATCCAGGCCGAGATGGACAAGTTCTTCGCCGGTGAAGACTACGCCCAGGCCGAAGGCTACGTTCCACCCAGCGCATGACCCGTTGAAACGTAAGCGACGGAATAATTTAAAAAAATTTTCAAAAAGTCGTTGACGAAGGGTCTGAAAACCTTTTTAATTCGCCCCGTCGCCCAGATAGCTCAGTCGGTAGAGCAGAGGATTGAAAATCCTCGTGTCGGCGGTTCGACTCCGTCTCTGGGCACCACCATTAAGTTTCAGGTGGTTCCAAAGCCACCCGAAGCGACAACAAAAAACCCGCCTAGTGCGGGTTTTTTATTGTCTGCGATTTGGGCTTGAAGACAGCCGCTAAAGTGGCAGCCCTGACCTCAACCCGACGTGCTCGGCTGTACCACCTCGGCATGTAGCCGCAGGCCAAGCGCGGCCATTACCTTCATAATGGTCGCCAGGCTCGGATTACCCCCCGCCGAGAGCGCCTTGTACAGCCCCTCTCGTGTCAGTCCAGTATCGCGAGCAAGCTGAGCCATACCCCGAGCACGCGCGATATCGCCCAAGGCTGCAGCAAGTAGAGCCGGATCGTTTTCCTCAAGACATGCCTCCAGATAAAGAGCCATGTCTTCTTCGGTTTTCAGGTGGTCTACGGCGTCCCACTTGGACAGCTTCATTTCAGTCATGGCGGCCTCCTAAAGCTCGCGTGCCAGCTTGAGCGCGGATCTGATGTCCTTGGCCTGGCTGGATTTATCACCACCCGCCAGGAGAATGATCACCTCGTAGCCTCGCTGAACGAAATACACTCGATAGCCCGGACCATAATCAATCCGCAGCTCGGATATTCCCTCTCCAACTGGCTTACAATCGCCCATCCCTCCGAGCTCAACAAGACGCAACCGGGCAGTGATACGAGCCTGCGCACGAGCATCCCGTAAAGCAGCGAACCAGAGCCTATATCTATCGGTTTGTATTAGCGTACGCATGGCTGCAATGTAAACCACAGTTAACATTGCACCAAACCCAGCGTGTTTCAAGCTGTTTATGAAACTGCGCGATGAACCACCCCTGCCACTGATATAGCGCCTGGTGACGCCTATACGTCGTCGCCCCCTTGGGTTTCGCGCCTATCTACGATTCAATACGCACCTTTCCCGCTTCCACCAAGGACCTCGCGCCCCCATGGCCACCAACACCAAGCAACAAAAACGCGCCAAGCGCGCCGCCGCCAAGGCCAAGCAGAACCGCATGGTGCGCAGCGGCCAGGCGGTGAAGGCCAGCGCCGGCGACAGCACCAGCGTCGAGCAGGTGTTCACCAAGGCCCAGGAGTCGGGCAGCTACAACAGCCTGTTCGAAAAGATGAAAGAAGCCCAGGCCAACGGCCTGGTGCCGATGATCTCGGTGTTCCTGGTCGACCCGCTGCTGGCGCTGGTGCTCAAGGGCCATAAAGAAGAACACGCCACCGACTACATCGTGCTGGTGTTCACCGCCTACCGCGAATGGCTCGACGGCACCGACGCCGACGCCACCATGGCCTGGCTGGAAAGCGACGAGTTCCAGGACGCCTACGTGGCCGCTTCGGAGCTGGTAGCCAAGCAGCAGCAACAGCAGAAGCAATTTGGCTGAACCTCGTTCAAGCGCCCAAAAGGTGGCACCCAGTGAAACCGGCGCGCCACATCTGTGCATGTAGGGCGCCGCAAACCCTGTAGGAGCGGGCTTGCCCGCGAACCAGGGCAAAGCCCTGGCCATACACCGCGTAGCCTCTTCGCGGGCAAGCCCGCTCCTACAGTACCGCGCGACCTCTGCAACGCCCCAGGCAAAACCGCTTCCCTCATCCCGGTAAAACTGGCACCATCGCGCCTTTTTTCATCCAGGCTCCGGTACCGGAAAAACGCTGCGGCGGACATTGTGGCGACGTTGCACTGCAACGATGCGACAAACTGCCCCACAAGCGACCCGAGCCCCCTGCAACCCGGTTGGCCGCCATTGTGCCGCTATGCTAGCGTGGCGCTCGCCAGGAAGGCCGCCAACAGCTGGGAACGCACCCGAACACATGAGGACCGCACATGGCCCAGGCCACGCCCGCGCTGGAAATCCGCAATCTGCACAAACGCTACGGCGACCAGGAAATTCTCAAGGGCATTTCGCTGACCGCCCGCGACGGTGACGTGATCTCGATCCTCGGCTCGTCCGGCTCCGGCAAGTCCACCCTGCTGCGCTGCATCAACCTGCTGGAAAACCCCCACCAGGGCGAAATCCTCGTCGCCGGCGAAGCCCTCAAGCTCAAGGCCACCAAGACCGGTGACCTGATCGCCGCCGACAACCGCCAGATCAACCGCCTGCGCAGCGAAATCGGTTTCGTCTTCCAGAATTTCAACCTGTGGCCGCACATGTCGGTGCTCGACAACATCATCGAGGCGCCACGCCGCGTGCTTGGCCAAAGCAAGGCCGAAGCCATCGAGCACGCCGAAGCGCTGCTCAACAAAGTCGGCATCTACGACAAACGCCACAGCTACCCCGCCCAACTTTCCGGTGGCCAGCAGCAGCGCGCCGCCATCGCCCGAACCCTGGCCATGAAGCCCAAGGTCATCCTGTTCGACGAGCCAACTTCGGCGCTCGATCCGGAAATGGTCCAGGAAGTGCTTAACGTTATCCGCGCACTCGCCGAAGAAGGCCGTACCATGCTGCTGGTAACGCACGAGATGAACTTTGCCCGCCAGGTGTCCAGCGAAGTGGTCTTCCTGCACCAGGGCCTCGTGGAAGAGCAAGGATCGCCGCAACAGGTCTTTGAAAACCCGACCTCGGCGCGTTGCAAGCAATTCATGTCCAGCCACCGCTAACGGAGCAATACATGCAGACCTACAAGAAATTCCTCCTGGCAGCCGCTGCCACGCTGGTGATGTCCGCCAACGCCATGGCCGCCGAGAAACTGCGCATGGGTATCGAGGCGGCCTACCCGCCGTTCAACAACAAGGATGCCAGCGGTAACGTGGTCGGCTTCGACAAGGACATCGGCGACGCCCTGTGCGCCAAGATGAAGGTCGAGTGCTCGGTCGTCACTTCTGACTGGGACGGCATCATCCCTGCCCTGAACGCCAAGAAGTTCGACTTCCTGGTGTCCTCGCTGTCGATCACCGACGAGCGCAAGCAAGCCGTCGACTTCACCGACCCCTACTACTCCAACAAGCTGCAGTTCATCGCGCCTAAAAACGTCGACTTCAAGACCGACAAGGCTGCCCTGAAAGGCAAGGTAATCGGCGCCCAGCGCGCGACCCTGGCCGGCACCTGGCTGGAAGACAACACCAGCGGCACCGACATCAAGCTCTACGACACCCAGGAAAATGCCTACCTGGACCTGGTGGCCGGTCGTATCGACGGCATCCTGGCTGACAAGTACGTGCAGTACGAATGGCTCAAGAGCAAAGACGGTTCGACCTTCGAGTTCAAGGGCGACCCCGTGGAAGAAAGCGACAAGATCGGTATCGCTGTGCGTAAAGGCGACCCACTGCGCGAGAAGCTGAACGCCGCGCTGAAGGAAATCGTCGCCGACGGCACGTACAAGAAGATCAACGACAAGTACTTCCCGTTCAGCATCTATTGATTCGCCCCGACCGACACCGCCGCTGCGCGGTGTCGGTCCCTTGAACGCACCCTGCCCATGAATATCGACCTGCACGGATTCGGCCCGGCCCTGATGGCCGGCACCCTGATGACCGTAAAACTCGCCCTTTGCGCCTTGCTGCTGGGGCTGGTCCTGGGCCTGCTCGGCGCCCTGGCCAAGACGTCTCCGGTCAAGCCACTGCAATGGCTTGGCGGCACCTACTCCACACTGGTGCGCGGCGTACCCGAACTGCTCTGGGTATTGCTCATCTATTTCGGCACCGTCGGGCTGATGAACAGCCTCGGCGAAGCCCTCAACCTGCCTGGCCTTGAGCTCAGTGCCTTCGCCGCCGGGGTAATCGCCCTGGGGCTGTGTTTCGGCGCCTATGCCACGGAGGTGTTCCGTGGCGCCATCCTGGCGATTCCCAAGGGCCACCGCGAGGCCGGCCTGGCGCTGGGGCTGTCCAAGGGGCGCATCCTCTCGCGGATCATCCTGCCGCAGATGTGGCGCATCGCCCTGCCGGGCCTTGGCAACCTGTTCATGATCCTGATGAAGGACACCGCGCTGGTGTCGGTGATCGGCCTTGAAGAGATCATGCGCCACGCGCAGATCGGCGTGACCGTGACCAAGGAGCCGTTCACCTTCTATATGGTCGCCGCCTGCATCTACCTGAGCCTGACCATCGTCGCCATGACCGGCATGCACTTCCTGGAAAAACGTGCCGCTCGCGGCTTCATGAGGGCCGCGTAATGAACTGGGAAGTCATCATCAAATGGCTGCCACGCCTGGCCGAAGGGGCAGCCCTGACGCTGGAACTGGTAGCCATCGCGGTCATCGCCGGGTTGATCCTGGCCATTCCGCTGGGTGTCGCGCGTTCGTCGCGGCACTGGTACGTGCGCGCCCTGCCCTTCGGCTACATCTTCTTCTTCCGCGGCACGCCGCTGCTGGTGCAGTTGTTCCTGGTGTACTACGGCTTGGCGCAGTTCGATTCAGTGCGCTCCAGCGCGCTGTGGCCGTACCTGCGCGACCCGTTCTGGTGCGCCGTACTCACCATGACCCTGCACACCGCCGCCTATATCGCCGAGATCCTGCGCGGGGCACTGCAGGCCATCCCCAAGGGTGAGATCGAGGCGGCGCGGGCGCTGGGCATGTCGCGGGGCAAGACACTGTTCTACATCATGCTGCCACGCGCTTCGCGCATCGGCCTGCCGGCCTACAGCAACGAAGTGATCCTGATGCTCAAGGCCAGCGCCCTGGCCAGCACCGTCACCCTGCTGGAACTGACCGGCATGGCGCGAACCATCATCGCCCGCACCTACCTGCCGGTGGAGATCTTCTTCGCCGCCGGGGTGTTCTACCTGTTGATCTCGTTCCTTCTGGTGCAGGGCTTCAAGCTGCTGGAGCGCTGGCTGCGCGTGGACGCCTGCCAAGGCCGCTGATGCACTGTCTCGTGGGAGCGGCCTGGCGTCGCGAAAGGGGCGCAAAGCGCCCCCAACACTGACCACACACATCATGACCCTTACCCCATTCCTGCAGGACACCCAACTCGCCGAGCGCTTCCAGGCCCTCGACCAGTTTCTGACTGCCCACCGGTCACTGTGGCAACCCCGCCCCTTCACTGCCCTGCGCCTCGACTGGGAAGCCCAGCACCCCGAGCTATCCGCCTGGCTACGCCAACGCACCCTGGAAGACGCCGAGGCCGCGCAACAACACCCCGAACAACTTGCCGCCCCAGCACCCTTCCCCCAACTGGCGCAGAACGCGCTGCACCTGTCGGCAGCAGGCGAATTGCCCAGCAATCCCCTGCACCCGGCCGGTCACCGTTTGGACGTCAACGTGCCCGGCCGCAAGTGGCAGCAGATCGAAGCCTTCACCCAACGTCTGACCTTCCAAGCCCCCGCCCAGCACTGGCTCGACTGGTGCTCAGGCAAAGGCCACCTGGGCCGCCGCCTGCTGCAACCCGGCCAGCGCCTCACCTGCCTGGAATACGACGCCGAACTGGTCGCCGCCGGCCAAGCCCTGAGCGACCACCACCACCTGCCCGCAACGCATCTGCGCCAGGACGTAATGGCCACCGACAGCGCTCGCCATCTCGATGGCGAAAAGAGCGTGGTAGCCCTGCACGCCTGCGGCGACCTGCACGTACGCCTGCTGCAACTGGCCAGCGCGAACGGCTGCCGCCAGGTGGCAGTGTCCCCGTGCTGCTACAACCGCATCCAGACCGAACAATACGCGCCGCTGTCCCAGGCCGCGCAAGCCTCCCCGCTGAAACTGTCGGTCGCCGACCTCGGCCTGCCACTGAACGAAGCCGTCACCTCCAGCGCCCGCGTACGCCGCCAGCGCGACCTGTCCATGGCCCGTCGCCTGGGCTTTGACTTGTTGCAGCGTGAACAGCGCCAGTACGACGAGTACCTGCCCACTCCGTCACTGCCTACGGCCTGGCTGGAAAAGACCTTCGAGCAGTACTGCCGCGATCTGGCCGAATTGCGCCAGGTGCCGATCAGCGGCACCCCACAATGGCAGGCACTGGAAGCCGCCGGCTGGCAGCGGCTCGCCGAGGTGCGCAACCTGGAGCTGGTACGCAACCAGTTCCGCAGGCCACTGGAGCTGTGGCTGGTGCTCGACCGCGCGATGTTCTTGCGGGAAAACGGCTACGCCGTGCGCGTAGGCGTGTTCTGCGACTACCCGCTGACACCCCGCAACCTATTGGTGCTGGCAGAGCGCATTTAGGTGCAGAGCCTGTGGATAACTCTGTGAACAAGCTTGTGATGAAAATCATCAAAGCCTGGATCCAATCGCTATTTCAGCCGCTCGCCTTATTCCATCGGGTAAGCGAAAGCCAGTAAAAACAGGCCTTTGCGCAAAGACCGACTGCAAGCGCCCATGGCATGCCTTTCGCGAAGCGCGGCAATGCCTCTTGTGCATAAGCATTTTCAGGGAAGTGTCGACTCCCCAGCAAAAACGGTGCCTATACCTACGCCCGCTCTACCTGTCTGTAGGAAAAAATGTATAATTCGCGGCTGCCTGAATTGGACATGAATAACGGAATACACATCATGACCAGCATCAAACCTTTCGCCGTGCTGACCTTCGCCCTGGCCCTAGGCGGCTGCGCCAACAGCGCACCCACCCCGCAACAGCCCTCGCTGGACTGGAGCATGCCCGGCATGCAACTCGGTGGCGACCGCGGCCTGCCGCTGCGCACCGAAACGCCCTGCCGCAAGCGCGGTTGCGACAATGACAAGCTGTTCTTCAACCCCGGGCAGCCTGAGCCGAGCGTCAATACCATCCATCGCGGCTGGTAGGAAAATTCTCCTTTCGGGGCGGTAACTTACCCTATTGCACGATAAGCGTGAGGAAGTGGTTTACAGCCGCCAACCGATCGCTATAATGACGCCCCTATGCCGGTATAGCTCAGCTGGTAGAGCAACTGACTTGTAATCAGTAGGTCCCGGGTTCGATTCCTGGTGCCGGCACCATACGTAGTACTCAAGAGGCTCACCGAAAGGTGGGCCTTTTTGTTTTCGGCTACGAGATATGACTCAAATGGCGCACTCCCCCAGCCTTGCGTAAGACATTGCGCAGTCCGCTCTGACGTTCTCAAAGGCGCTCCAGCACTTCCCTTCCAAAAGGTTTGGTTAGACCTATTTTCCATAGAGCCTGGCACACAACGCACTAGCAAGCACATCGCGTCTTCTGTAGGAGCGGCCTTGTGTCGCGATGGGCCGCAAGGCAGCCCCGACAATCTCGGATCAAAACACCGAAACCTTCAAGCCCACCACGCCGCAACTGCGGTGGCTCAGCCCAAGTACTACTCGCATCCGGCAGCTCGTACGGTCCACCTCGGTACGCTAGATTGCATTTCTAGAGCTTGTCTCGCCGCTGGGACGCTCACCGAGCTAGAATGCTCCAGTATGAGAATGCCTTGGAGCAATCCCCTTTGTTGATTTTTATACGCATGGCTGATGGCGAATCGATACCGGTTCAATTAATAGAGCGCGATGTCGACAGGCGTGGTCGACGCAAATGGGCGTCTAGGTATCCGCATATTAGCATTTTACGATCTCCAGATGGTCATATTGATGTGGACACATCTGAAGAGATAGATTCATCCCATGAGGAAATCATTGAGCAGTTTCTAGTGCACATGGCGGGTGCAGAGATCCAGCAAATTGGAGGTATTGAATACACAGATGATTCGGTGAGAAATCCTGAAGAGTTTGATTATCCTTATGACCCTGAGACCATCCGCATTGACACTAAGCCATTCAATATAAGTCTGGTTTATGAAATGATTGAAGATGGCGATATAAACTTGTCACCTGACTTTCAAAGAAAGTTCGTATGGACTGACACCGGTGCGCGATCAAGGCTAATAGAATCGATTATGCTGCGAATCCCATTACCTGTTTTCTACATGGCTCAAGATCGTAATGGGACGCTCCAGGTCGTTGACGGCCTTCAGCGACTCACCGTCATTCGCCAATTCTTAAACAATGATTTGCGCCTGAAGGACCTTGAATACCTGAAGGGAGAGGAAGGAAAATTTTTTCGCCATAATGATCCGAATCTATGTATTGACCAGCGCTATCGGAAGAGGATTTTGCAGACCCAGATAATGGTGAACATCATCGATCCTCAAACCCCTACGGACGTTAAGTTCGACATATTCAAGCGCATCAATCAAGGGGGGCGACCGCTGAATGCGCAGGAGATCAGAAACTGTATGTCTTCGCCCTCCACAAGAAATCTTATTCAGTCGCTATCAAACTCTGAGGCGTTTTTGATTGCTACCGGATACAGTATCGGCGTGGCGCGAATGCAAGACCAGGAGCTTGTCCTTCGCTTTCTTGCGTTTCGCTTGGCCCATCACTTTGATGAGCTACCAGAGTACTCAGGGAATATGGACCGCTTTCTAGATCACGCAATCGACGTATTGAATGACGCGCCCTACGATTTGCTTGATTCGCTACACGGAAGCTTTATTACTGCAATGGAAAATGCAGCGCATCTATTTGGTGAATATGCATTTAGAAAATGCCTACCAGAGCATTTGGAACCTGGTGCTCGGCGGCGATTAATAAATAGCTCATTATTTACAACGTGGTCGCAGGTCTTGGCCGACTGTCACTACACAAAAGTTAAACGAGTTCCATATGGCGACTTCTCACACTACCTAGCGGCGGAGCTAGAGGATGATGAGTATCTTTATGATAGCGTCACATCCGGCACAAATGACCGTAGGCGGATTTTTTACGCACTTTCTAAGTTTCATGATATCTGCAGGGAGCACCTATGATTGGTAGTTTGATAGTTAAGAACTTCAAATGTTTCAAGGATGTAGAAATCCCCTTCAAGCCTATAACAGTTGTCTGCGGAGGGAATGGCGTAGGCAAGTCGAGCTTGATTCAGTCCCTGCTACTTTTAAGGCAGGCAGCTGATCAATTACGCAAGCTTGAGGATGTAGGTGCCCTAGCAGCAGAAAAAGATGTTGAGTTCCCAATAAGACTTAATGGACCGTATCGACTGGCTCTTGGAAACAGTCTGCGATTGACCAATGACGAATTAGAATCTGATAAGCTTGAGATTGAGGTTCGGCCTGAAGCTGGTGATGTGCCGCCAGTGTCTGCACAATTTATTGCGGATACGGTTAATGCAAAGGTCACATTACAAGCACATTATCGCGGCGGACGCTCAAGTGAGGTGTTCAACAAGACGGGCCAGCTCCCGGTGTTTTCCGACCAGTTCCATTACCTTGTTGCAGAGCGTAATGGCCCTCGCGATCTGAGTGAGGTCTCGGATGAGCATTATGTAACTACAGGCTTGGCAGGAGAGCATACGGCTGATGCTATCTCTCGCGCAGAGGCACAGAATTTAACTGTCGACGAAAAATTGTGCCTTGTTGATGGGTCGAATCTTTTCAAAGTACAACTAGAAGCGTGGATGCGGTTGCTAGTTCCTAATATTCAGTTATTTTCTCACCCCTACCCAGAAATAAACCGCGTCCGCTTGAGTATCGAGAAGGCCGGTACCCCCGTGGCACCTCTCTCACCGACAAGCACAGGATTCGGCATAAGCTACGTGCTGCCAATTATAGTGAGTGGGCTACTGTGCCCTCCGGGTGCGATGCTGATTGTCGAAAATCCAGAGGCGCATTTACATCCTGCTGCACAATCGGCGGTCGCTCAGTTCCTCGCTACGGTAGCGAGCACGGGAGTACAGGTTGTAATTGAGACACATTCGGAAAATGTGATTAATGGTGTTCGCCTCGCAGCTATAACCGACATGATTGACTATAACAACGTGGGCTTGATCTTTTTCTCTGCTAAAGACGGTGACACACAGCCGAAAATTGAGTCTATTTCAGTAGATGCACTAGCAGAGTTGAGTGCTTGGCCGCGTGGTTTTTTTGATCAGCAAGGAAGTGATCTTGCAGCACTTATGAAGGCTCGCAAAGAAAAGCGCGCAGCAATGGAAGCGAAACAATGAGCCGTCTACTTCATCACGCAAATGAGCGTTATAATGGTAATGGTGAAATTCAGGAAAGCCAATTAGAGGACTGCACTGAGCGCTTAGTTACTCTCCACAAGATAATTGTGGATTCTGGGGAGGTAGTGAGGAAAGAAGACTCGCTTTATGAAGTAGAAATATTTCCTGGAGTGAGCGTCTGTGATGTGATTTATGGCGACGCGACCAAGCTCTTATCTCACGACTGTTTAGCCAGCTTCCGACTCATGATTGATCAGTCACCGATTTTGAACAAACAACACCTTGATAATGCATCAACCGTGGGAACACTCGGGCTTCTGCAAGGAGGAAGTGCCAACGATTTAACCTCTAATGACGACTGGGTGCAGCTCGTTCGACTAGATCTCAGCCTGAATGCAAAGTCCGTTAAAGATTTCTATGCTGACTTTTCAGCAGCATTTCCAAGATTGAAATTTAGCAATGACTTCCCAGACTGCATGAATAGTTTCGATGGCGGTCATGCCCCTTATGCTGCCACAATTACGCGGAGCCTCGCTAGCTTGAATGATGACTGGGTCGAAAATAAAAACGGCGACCTGCCTGAAATGTTGAGGGTGTTTTCGTCAAAAAGTAGATTCCCTACAAGCTTAGAAGGTAATGGAGCGCGCAAGAAAGCACTTACATTTTCGTTTTCTTTAGATCGAGATCGCTCCGAGCTTGTTCTGTGTGAGCCTCACATGAAGCTCGAGAGAGCAGATATCCAGGGTGAATACTGTTATCATCGAATCTATTTTTGCCCGCGAGCCCATGATGGTTTTTACGATAAAATCCTAGTTGGTCATGCAGGCAGACATCTTTGACTAACTTATGAACTCTGAAGTGCGAGCATCTATTTACCAACTTTTAAATCTGCGCTACTATAATCTGTTTTTCTACGGAAAATGGAGGGCATTAATAGCACTCCGGCTCCGAGCCTTGTCGCTTTGGAGCCATTGCCCAAAGTTAGCAAAGTTGACCAGAGCGAACGCTTATGAGGAGCTGCTATTGACCGATAGCGTCCTTATACGTTGTGTATGAAAAGTCTTGAGACGAAGGTCAGGTAAGGCGAAAACAGCCGAGGAACGTCCGGGGTCGCGTTCAAATTTACGGGTTGCAAATGAGCATTCCGAGGCTGCTTTCAACGCAGCATTACCGAGTATCAAGGCTTTTTATACAGAGCCTAAGGAGCTTTTCCTCCCACATGCTCCAGCGCACCGACCTACTTGCCACCAAACCCTAACCACTGCTCCATCCCGCTCACGCTCAAACTACCCGCCGCCTAAACACCTCCCCCGCAAACACTCCACAAATCCCAACACCGCATCCGAAACCGCCACCCGCCGGCAAAGCGCCCCAATCTCCCGATGCACCGGCTCGCCCCCCATCGGTATCGCCCGCACCCCCGCCGGCAGCGGCAATATGGTCTCGGTCAGTGGCACCACCGCCACCCCCAACCCGTTTTCGACCATCGCCACCATCGCCTGGATATCATCCACCTCCACCCACTCACGCAACGCCAGTGCGTGCTCACGCAGAAAGCGCTCCACCTGCCGCCCGCCGAACGACGAGCGGTTGTAGCGAATGAACGGCTGCTCCACCAGCACCCGCTGCCAGTCGTCACCCAGCACATCCTGCGCGACGAGCAGCACATAGTGCTCGTGCACCAGCGGTATCCACTCAAGCTCCTGCGGCGGCTCGAAGGTGGGGCGGATGAGAATGGCTACATCGAGTTCGCCCGCTTCCACCCGGTCCATCATGTGCAGGGAAACCCCTGGCGCCAGGTGCACCCGGCAGTTCGGGAAGCGTTGGCGGAACGGCACCAGGGCGCGGGTGACCAGCGTTGCCTGCACCGAGGCGATCGCGCCAATCTGCAGGGGCTTGCCCCATTCTTCGTCGGTGGTCGGTTCGCCCAACGCGTCGAAGCCGGACACCAGCACCTCGGCGCGGGCCAGGGTGCGCAGGCCGGCAGCATTCAAGGTGGCCGAGCGGCCAGTGCGGTCGAACAGGGCGAAGCCCAGGGAATCTTCCAGGCGACGCATATGGCCGCTGACGGCGGCCTGGGTCAGGCCCAGGCGGTCGCCGGCGGCGCTGAAGGTGCCGTGGCGGGCGACGGCGAGCAGAGTGCGGAGTTCGACGATCATGGCAATTGATAACGTTTT
Organism: Pseudomonas sp. NPDC089554; assembly: GCF_050280645.1. Classification (NCBI taxonomy): domain Bacteria; kingdom Pseudomonadati; phylum Pseudomonadota; class Gammaproteobacteria; order Pseudomonadales; family Pseudomonadaceae; genus Pseudomonas; species Pseudomonas sp. NPDC089554. The sequence continues at coordinate 61,772 of NZ_JBNNVR010000005.1, read as the reverse complement.
GTTGTGCTCATGATAAGAACATATAGTTTTTCATGAGCCTTGTCGCCGGATACGCTGTTTCCACACACCCCAGAGGGATACTCCGATGACCGCACTATGCCCCTTCCACCTCGCCTTCCCCGTCAACGACCTGGCCGAGGCCCGTGAGTTCTACGGCAACCTGCTGGGCTGCAGCGAAGGCCGCAGCTCCGAGCAGTGGATCGACTTCAACTTCTATGGCCACCAGGTCGTCGCCCACCTCGCCCCCGACCAGACCGGCAGCGTGTCGGCCAACGCGGTAGACGGCCATGGCGTGCCGGTGCGACATTTCGGCGTGGTGCTGACAATGGCCCAGTGGCAAGAAGCCGCCGACCGCCTGACCGAAGCCGGCGTCGATTTCATCATCAAGCCCTACATCCGCTTCAAGGGTGAGCCTGGGGAACAAGCCACCATGTTCTTCAAGGACCCGAGCGGCAATGCCGTCGAGATGAAGGCCTTCGCCGACATCAACAACCTGTTCGCCAAGTAACGGTTCGAGGAGCGCCCCCATGCACACCCTCAAGGTCGCCATCGCAGGCTTCGGCGGCGTAGGCCGCACCACGGCCCAGCTGCTGCTGTCCCGCCAAGAGCATTACCGCCAGCGCTACGGCGTGGATGTCCGCCTGGTGGCAGTGTGCGGCTCGAAGGCCGGCCTGGTCGCCACCGATGGCCTGCGAGAAAGTCAGTTGCAGACGCTGCAACCTGAGCTGACAGGGCCGGACTTCATCGCCTCGAGTGGCGCCGACCTGCTCATCGAAGCAGGGCCGAGCGACTTTCGCAGTGGCGGCCCGGGCCTGCCCTACCTGCAAGCGGCCCTGGCCGCCGGGAAGGACTGCATCGTCATCTCCAAAGGTGCGCTGGTCCACAGCGGGCGCCAGCTGCGCGAACTGGCCAAGGCCTCGGGGGCGACACTGAAACTCAGTGGCGCCACTGCGGCGGCCCTGCCCACCCTGGACCTGGTCGGCTACAGCCTGGCAGGCTGCAAGGTGCTGTCGATCGACGGCATTCTCAACGCCACCACCAACTTCCTGCTCGACTCCATGGGCAGCCATGGGCTCGGCTTCGACGAAGCCTTGCGCCTGGCGCGGGAGAATGGCTTCGCCGAAGCGGACCCGCGCAACGACACCGAAGGCTGGGACACTGCCTGCAAGCTGCTGCTGTTGGCCAACTTCGGCCTCGGCACCGACCTGACCATGGACGACCTGGTGGTCGACGGCATTCACTCGGTCACCCCCGAACTCAGCGAGGGCTGGCGCACCAAGGGCCTGGTACCCAAGCTGGTCGGTAGCCTCAGCTACGAGAATGGCAAGGTCCGCGCCAGCGTTGGCATCAAGACCTACCCGATTACCGACCCGTTCGCCCATGTACGCGGCAAGAACAAGGCCATCCGTATTACCAGCGATGCGATGGGTGAAACGATCGCCATAGGCGGCGGGGCCGAGCCCTTGGCCACAGCCGCTGCCGCACTGAAAGACCTCGAACACCTCCTTATGGCCAAGTACGCCTAACGCCCGGAACTGCATCCATGACCCAACGCACCCTGCAAGCCATCCGCCATGTAGGTTTCGAAAACCTCGGCAGCTTCGAGGCCCCCCTGCGCGAAGCCGGTTACGCCATCGAGTACATCGAGGCGGCAGAACACGACCTGACCCAACTGGACCCGAACGGTGCCGACCTGCTGGTGATTCTCGGCGGGCCGATCGGCGTCTACGACCACGACACCTACCCCATCGTCACCCACCAGCTGGACATTCTGCGCACACGCCTGGCCGCCGACCGCCCAACCCTCGGCATCTGCCTGGGCGCGCAGCTGATGGCCGCCGCTTTGGGCGCTCGGGTGTACCCGGGCCCGGCGAAGGAAATCGGCTGGTCGGTGCTCGAGCTGGCAAACACGGATGAGCCCAACCCGCTGGCCGAGCTGCGCGATGTGCCGGTGCTGCACTGGCACGGCGATACCTTCGACTTGCCGCAAGACTGCACCCGCCTGGCATCCACCGAGATCTGCCACAACCAGGCGTTCTCCCGTGGGTCGAACCAGCTGGGCCTGCAATTCCACCCCGAAGTACTGGGCGCGCGCTTCGAGCATTGGCTGCTGGGGCATGCGTGCGAACTGGGCACCTCGGGTATCGACCCCGTTGCCCTGCGTCGCGATGCCGGGTTGTATGCGAAAGGGCTGGAGCAAGCGGGCAAGCACATGCTGCGCGGCTGGCTGGCCGGGCTCTCGTTCTAAGCCCAACGTTGTTTGAAAATGGGGCTGCTATGCAGCCCTTCGCCGGCAAGCCCGCCCCTACAGGTTCTCCCCATCTCTGTAGGAGCGGACTCGCCCGCGAAGGGCCGCATAGCAGCCCCATTTTCTTTACTCCAAACCATGTCCCAAAACATTGCGTATATGACATTGTCGCCCCGCCTGCCATTGCTAGACTTCACCTCATTCTGAACACCGTGGTCTCGCTTCTTTTCGCACTAAGCCCATAACTATTAATTCTCCGAACGCACAAGGAAACGTGCAACTAACGCGCACGTTTCCTGTTGAGCGCGAGGCTGTGCGAACGCCATAAATCCTTCAGGCACGGCTCATTGGCCGCGCCGATTTACTGCCTATCCAATTGCTGTATGTGTGCCACTTGGCGTGGCGCCTTGCGTATTCGGCTGCCCAAAAAACAACGATATAAATCAATAACGCGACGCCTGAAACCCTCTGGAGGTCGGCATGATCGAGTTCTACTTGAACGGCGAGAAAGTTAAATCGAACGCCGCTGACGATGTACCGTTGCTGTGGGTGATTCGCGACGAGTTCAAACTCAAAGGCACCAAGTTCGGTTGTGGCGTCGCCATGTGCGGCGCCTGCACCGTGCATATCGATGGCAATGCCATTCGTGCCTGCGTGTACCCGATGGCCATGGCCAAGGGCATGCGTATCACCACCATCGAAGGCCTGGGCGGCAACCACCCGCTGCAAAAGGCCTGGGTCGAAAAGCAGGTGCCGCAATGCGGCTACTGTCAGTCCGGGCAGATCATGCAGGCCGCTACCCTGCTGACCCGCACGCCAAACCCAAGCGATGACGACATCGTCAACCACATGAGCTCCAACCTGTGCCGCTGCATGACGTACCAGCGCATCAAGGACACCATCAAGCACGCAGCGGCGATGGCCAGTACCGAAGGCGCGCCTGTCGTGGTGGAGGTGGCCCATGTCAAATAAGCAACTGCGCCTCACCGTCGACATGGCCAGCCTGTCACGGCGCAACTTCCTGGTCGGCAGCGTGGCCGGCACCTTGATGATGGCCTTCGCCCCGACCTTCCCGGTATTAGCTACCCCCGCCAAGGACATGCTCAAGGACAAGCTGTTCTCGCCCACCATCTGGTTCGAGATCGACAGCAGCGGTGCGGTCACCGTGAACATCACCCGCGCGGAAATGGGCCAGCACGTGGGCACCGCGCTGGCACGCATCGTCGCCGATGAGCTGGGTGCCGACTGGAGCCAGGTCAAGATCATCCACGTGGACACCGACCCCAAGTGGGGCTTGATGATCACCGGCGGGTCCTGGTCGGTGAACACCTCGTTCAAGACGCTTTCCCAGGCCGGTGCCGCCGGCCGCACCGCGCTGATCGAAGCCGGGGCGAAGCTCAAGGGCGTCCCCGCTGCACAGTGCGATACCAAGAACGGCTACGTGCTGACGCCAGCCGGCAACCTCAGCTTTGCCGAGGTGGTGCAAAAAGGCGCCATCGACCGCACCTTCACCCCGGAACAACTGAACGCCTTCACCGCCAAGCCCAAGAGCAAGCACACACTTATCGGCACCCAGCACAACGCCCTGGACATCCCGCCGAAAACCAACGGCTCGGCCGTGTACGGCATCGATGTGGAAGTCGAAGGCATGGTCTATGCCCGCCCCATCGTGCCGCCTACGCGCTACGGCAGCCGCGTGATCAGCGTGGACGACCAACGCGCCAAAGCGCTGCCCGGTTACTTGGGCTTTGAGGTGCTCAAGGACCCCAGCGGCCAGCTCGAGGGCTGGGTATCGGTGCTGGCCAAGGACTACCCCACCGCGATCAAGGCCGGTGACCTGATCAAGGTGCAGTACCAGCCAGGCCCCACGGCATCGGTCAGCGAAAGCGATATCCTGGCCGAAGGCCTGCGCCAGGTGAACGACCCGTCGGAGGGCGTCCTGTATATCAACGATGGCGATGTCGATAGCGCCCTGGCCAAGCACCCAGACTCGATAGAAGCGATCTACAACACCCACACCGTCCTGCATTTCGCCCTCGAGCCGCTGAACGCCATCGCGCTGCAACAGGACGGCAAGTGGCATATCCACGGCGGCAACCAATGGCAGACGCTGACCTTGGCGATCCTGTCCAAGGCGCTGGAAGTCGCCGAGACCGACATCATCATCCACCAGTACTACCTCGGTGGTGGCTTCGGCCGCAGGCTGGGGGGCGACTACATGATCCCCGCCGCCTTGACCGCCAAACAGTACGGCAAGCCGGTGAAGCTGATCTTCACCCGCGCCGACGACTCGCGTTTCGACCAGGTGCGCTCGGCCTCAGTACAGCGTTACCAAGCCAACTTCAACGCCGACAACCAGTTGGTGGCGATGGACCACGCCTTTTCCGCCGCCTGGCCAACCCTGACCATGTTCCCGGCCGGCATGACCGAAAGCGTGGACAAAAAGGGCAAGGTCGACCCCTTCTCCGCCAGCGGCGCCGACCACTGGTACAGCATCGACAACCATCGCTCACGGGCCATCAACAACGACCTTGCACAACGCACCTTCCTGCCCGGCTGGCTCCGCTCGGTCGGCCAAGGCTGGATTGTCTGGGGGCTGGAGGCGTTCATCGACGAAGCCGCGCACCGCGCCTGTGTCGACCCACTGGAATTCCGCTTGCAGATGCTCGATGGCAAAGGCAAGCACGCCGGCATCGCGCCAGAGACTGCCGGCGGCGCCAACCGCCTGCGCCATACCCTGGAAGTGCTCAAGGCGCGCATCAACTATGGCAGCCCGCTGCCTGCCAACGAGGGCATCGGCATCGCCCTGTCGGCAGGCCAGGAGCGCACCAACGCCACGTGGATCTCCACTGCCGTGCAGGTGGCGGTCGACCCGGCCAGTGGCAGCATCCGGGTGAAGAAGGTGGTGATGGTGGTGGACGCCGGCATCATCATCCACCCCGATGGCGCCCGCGCCCAAGTGGAGGGCGGTGCAATGTGGGGGCTGAGCATGGCGCTGAACGAGCACACCGAGTTCCAGGACGGGCAGGTGCGTGACGTGAACCTGAACACCTACATGCCCATTCGCATGAACGAGCTGCCGGAAATCGTCATCGAGTTCGTCGACAGCAGCGAATTCCCCACAGGCCTCGGCGAGCCCGGCGTGATCGGTATCGCACCGGCCATCAGCAATGCCATTTACCAGGCCGTAGGCGTGAGGCTTCGGGACCTTCCGATGCGCCCGGCACACATCCTTGCAGCCCTTGAAAAGAAGGTAGGTTGACCATGGCCACCGCTCGCCTGACGCTCAGTGCATTGGCATTCACCGGCTTCACCGGCGTGGTGCAAGCCGACGCCTTCGAGGATTACGTAAAGGCCCCCAACCCGGACAGTGCATTCAAGTACATCCACCAGGTCACCACCCACCAGCGCTGCGTGAACTGCCACGGGGTCATCAAGGATGGCGTGCAGCGCCCCACGGTAGGCGAGGACGGCCGCCTGCACCCGATGAACATTTCCATCGTGCACAACCTGCGCCTGAAGGTGGAAGGCAAGATGTTCGTGGAAATCGCCAACTCCTCGCAGCCGGTCAACTGCCGCAGTTGCCACCAGGACAAGAACGGTGACGCACCGGGCATGCCGCCGGGTGCCGCCAACGACTTGATGCCAGGGTTCGTCTGGCACATGCCGCCGCCGACCATGCTGCTGACCCGCGACATGGGCGTACAGGCGCTGTGCGAGCAGTTGCTGGACCCCGCCCGCAACAGCTTCCTGGCCGTGCGCGGCGGGCGCCACGACCTGAAGACCTTCAAGAAGGAATTCGACCACCACGTCAACGACGACCCGCTGGTGCGCTGGGCCTGGGAGCCGGGGCCAGGGCGTATCCCGGCGCCGGGCACGCACAAGCAGCTGGTGGAGGCGATGCAGCTGTGGACCAGCGCGGGGGCGCCTTGCCCCGATGACGGCAAGAAAACCCTCTAGGCCGGAGCGCAGCCATGTCGAGCGGAACAACAGCACTGCTGGATGCGATCGCGACCCTGGAACGGCAAGGCGGCCAGGCGGTACTGGCCACGGTGGTCAAGGTGGAAGGCTCGGCCTACCGCCGCCCGGGGGCACGCATGCTCATTCCTTTGTACGGCGGCACCGTGGGCACCATCAGCGGCGGCTGCCTGGAGTCCGAAGTGGCCAGGAAGGCCTGGTGGTTGACCGACGAAGTACCGGCCATGGTGCGCCGCTACAGCACCGCCAGCGACGAACACGCCGATGATGAGGACGCCGCGCTGACCTTCGGCCTGGGCTGCAACGGAACCGTGCATGTGCTGTTGCAACGCCACAGCCCAGAGCGCCCGCTGGCCGCCTTCGAGCTGCTGCGCCTGGTGCGTGGCAGTGGCCAGGCAGGCGCACTGGCCACCGTGATCAGCAGCCACCGCAATGCCCGCACCGAGGTGGGCGAGCAGATGCCGCTGCACCCCGACCACGACATCGACTACCACCTGAAAGACCCGCTGCTCGGCGCCCAGGTACGCGCCGACCTGGCCAACGTCCTCGCCCGAGGCCGCTCAGCCCTGCACCACTACCGCGATGCCCATGGCGAAGTGGAAGTGTTCTGCGAATACCTGCCGGCGCAGCAACGCCTGGTGGTCTTCGGCGCCGGCCACGATGCCCAGCCGCTGGTACAACTGGCCAAGCTGCACGACTGGCACGTGACCGTGGTCGATGGCCGCGCCCACTTCGCCCGCGCCGAACGCTTCCCCGAGGCCGATGCGGTGTTGCAAGTGGACGTCCAGGCGCCCTACGCCTTGCAACCGCTGACCGACGGCGCGCTGGTGGCGGTCATGACCCACAGCTACAGCCAGGACCGTCACTGGCTAGGCGGGCTGCTGGGCAGCAACCCGCTGTATATCGGCCAGCTAGGGCCGCGCGATCGAACCGAGCGGCTGCTCGACGAGATCCCTGCATCGGGGGCGGGGCTCGCCGCGCTGGGGCGCCTGCACTACCCCATCGGCCTGGATATCGGCGGCGACACGCCGGCGCACGTCGCCACCGCCATCCTCGCGGAAATGACCGCCGTGCTGCACCAGCGCAACGGCGGCATGCTCAAGCATCGGCAGACGTCGATTCACGCCACCATGGGCAGCGCCGCTCAGGGCGCACCCTCGAAGGCATCGGCATAGAGCTTCACGCGAATAGCCTGCGGCGGCTTGCCGTAGGCGCGCAGAAAAGCCTGGCGCATGCGCTCGCGGTCGCCGAAGCCGGTCTCGCGGGCGATCACCTCCACCGGGTGGCAGCTGGTTTCCATCAGGGTGCGCGCCGCCTCCACCCGCAGGCGCTCGATGGCCTTCGCCGGGGACGTGCCGGTCTCCTCGCGAAATACCCGGCTGAACTGCCGCGGGCTGAGCCGGGCGACCTGGGCCAGCAAGGTCACCGACAGGTCGCTGCGCAGGTTCTCGCGGGCGTAGGCCATGGCCAGCTGGATGCGGTCGGACTTGGGGTCGAGTTCCAGCAGCGCCGACAGCTGCGATTGCTCCGCCCCCCGACGCTGCTGCATGACCATCTTGCGCGCCACCCGGCGCGCCAGGTCGCAGCCCAGGTCCTTCTCGACCATGGCCATGGCCAGGTCCACTCCTGCACTCATGCCGGCGCCGGTCCACACCGGGCCATCGACCACGAACAAGCGGTCGTCATCCATGCGCAAATGTGGGTAGCGCTGCTTGAACTCCGGCGCATGCAGCCAATGGGTGGTCACCCGCCGGTTGGCCAGCAGGCCCGCTTCGGCCAAGGCGAAGACGCCTGTACACAGAGAAGCGATGCGCCGCGACTTGTCGCTGACCAGCGTCAGGTGGCGCAGCAGCCGCGCACTGGGTATGCCCAGTTCCAGATAGCCACTGATGATCAGGGTGTCGTAGCCAGAACATTTGAGCGGCTCGGTGTTGACCGAATAGCCCTGGGACGACATCACCGCGCCGCCGTCCTCGGACACCAGGGTGAAGTCGTAGACCTGCTCGCCATGCAGAAAGTTGGCACACTCGAACACCGAGCCAAGCGACAGGCTCATGGGCTGGAACTGCGGGTAGACCACCAGCGCTACGGTATGCATAAGCAACCTCGTGGGTATGGGTGGTACCGATTTTCAGTATGCCCCACGCCCCACGCAACAGCCCGACGCGCCGATGTCCGGAATCCTTGCGAGGATGACATTGTTCGTTGCCTGGTGACTTCCTACCATTGGCCCATCGCACTAGACGACTGGTCTACTGAGGAACCCAACCATGGCTACCGTCGCCAGCAACCCGACCCAACAACGCATCTTCGAAGTCGCAGAATCGATCATTGCCCGCAAAGGTTTTTCGGCCGTGGGCATCAACGAAGTGCTGCAAGCGGCAGAGGTGCCCAAGGGCTCCTTCTACCACTACTTCGCCTCCAAGGATGCGTTCGGCACGGCGCTGCTGGAGCACTATTTCGAAGGCTACTTCGCAGAGATGGACCTGATCCTGCAAAACCCGCGCACCACCGCCTTCGATGCGCTGATGAGCTATTGGCAACTGTGGATCCGCAACCAGACCAGCCAGACCGAATGCGGCAAGTGCCTGGCGGTGAAACTGGGCGCCGAAGTGGCCGACCTTTCCGAACAGATGCGCCTGGCCTTGCACCGTGGCACCTCGCAGATCACCGACCGCCTGGAAGTCGCCATCGCCCGGGGCGTGGACGAAGGCTCGGTGAAGATCGCCGCCAGCCCCCGGCAAATCGCCATGCGGCTCTACGCTCAGTGGCTGGGCGCCAGTGTGATGGTGAAGATCACCCGCACCACCCAGCCCTTCGACGAAGCTTTGCTGCAAACCCGACTTACGCTGAACAACCTGTGAACGCACCCATCCGTTCACGCCCTAGCCATGCCAACCCGAGGAAATCGAAATGAAAGTCCTGATTGTGCTGACCTCCCATGACCAACTGGGCGACACCGGCCTGAAGACCGGTTTCTGGCTCGAAGAGCTCGCCGCCCCTTACTACGCGTTCAAGGACGCCGGTGCCGCGCTGACCCTGGCATCGCCCGCCGGCGGCCAACCGCCGCTGGACCCGAAAAGCGATTCGCCGGACTTCCAGACCGACGACACCCGCCGCTTCAGCGCTGACGCCGAGGCGCAGAAGGCCCTGGCCAACACCGTGAAACTGAGCGAGGTGAGCGCCAGCGACTTCGACGCGGTGTTCTACCCAGGCGGCCACGGCCCGCTGTGGGACCTGGCCGAGTCGAGCACCTCCATCGCCTTGATCGAAGCCTTCGAGCGCGCCGGCAAGCCTATCGGCTTCGTCTGCCATGCCCCTGGCGTGCTGCGCCACGTCAAAGGCGCCGATGGCCAGCCATTGGTCAAAGGCCGCCGCGTGACCGGCTTCACCAACAGCGAAGAAGAAGCCGTCCAGCTGACCAAGGTCGTGCCCTTCCTGGTCGAGGACGAGCTGCAAGCGCTCGGTGCACATTTTGAGAAAGGCCCGGACTGGGGCTCGTTCATCCTCACCGATGGGCGCTTGGTCACCGGCCAGAACCCGGCCAGTTCCGCAGCCGCCGCCAAGGCCTTGCTGGCCCTGACCGCCTGATCCACCTGCGTCAACGGCGGGCCACGGGTAATCGATAGGCCCAGGCCCGCCACGCCTTAAGTAACGACCTGCACGTTCGCACAGTCGCCCCTTTTCGGGATGACGGGGTTCGTGCTGCCCGAAAAACGCTTCATCAATCCATTTAAAACGTGCTTTTCCAAATTAACTCAAGGAGTTAGCAAAATGACCACCACCAAAAGCTACACCTACTCGCCAAGCGTCTTCGCCGGCCCTTACTACCTGTCCATCGCCGGTGACCTGGTGTCCACCTCCGAACACTTCGATGTGTTCAACCCGGCCACCGGCCAGGTGCTGGCCCAGGCGCCCTCGGGCTCGCCCGAGCAGCTGGAAACCGCCATCGCCAGCGCGAAAAGCGCCTTCAAGACCTGGTCCGCGCTGAGCTACGACCAGCGCCAGGTCTACCTCAACGCCTACGCCGACGCCCTGCAAGCGCACCGCGACGAGCTGTCGGAGCTGCTGACCCTGGAACAAGGCAAGCCGCTCAAGACCATGGCCGAGCCTGAAGTCGACCAGGCCATTTCGTGGATCCGCCAGATCGCCACCCGCCGCATTCCGGTGGAAATCGTCGAAGACAACGACAGCCATGTGGTCGAGCTGCACCACACCCCGCTGGGCGTGATCGGCGCGATCACCCCGTGGAACTTCCCAGTGCTGTTGGCGCTGTGGAAAGTGGCACCCGCGCTGATCACCGGCAACACCATGGTCATCAAGCCGTCGCCGTTCACCCCGCTGACCACCCTGCGCTTCGGCCAGATCGCCCAGGCCGTGCTGCCGCCAGGCGTACTGTCGGTGGTGTCCGGCGGCAACGAGCTGGGCCCACAGATGACCGCCCACGCCGACATCGCCAAGATCAGCTTCACCGGCTCGACCGAGACCGGCAAGCACGTGATCCGCTCGGCGGCCGGCACCATGAAGCGCCTGACCATGGAAATGGGCGGTAACGACGCCGCCATCGTGCTGCCCGACGCCGACTTCAAAGCCATCATCCCGCAGCTGTACTGGGGCGCGGTGGGCAACTCGGGCCAATGGTGCGTAGGCATCAAGCGCCTGTACGTACACAGCAGCTACCGCGCTGAGTTCGTCGAGGCCTTCGTCGACTACGCCAAGCAACAGAAGATGGGCAACGGCCTGGACCCTGAAGTGACCGTGGGCCCGGTGCAGAACAAGATGCAGTTCGACAAGGTGCGTACCTTCCTCGACGACATCAAGGCCAATGGCTACAAGGTGGTGCTCGGTGGCGAAGTGGACGAAAGCCGTCCTGGCTACTTCATCCCGGTGACCGTGGTGGACAACCCGCCAGAGCAGTCGATGATCGTGCAGCAGGAGCAGTTCGGCCCGATCGTGCCGATCATCGCCTACGACGATGTGGATGATGTGGTCGCCCGCGCCAACGACAGCCCGTTCGGCCTCGGTGGTTCGGTCTGGGGGCGCGATACCAAGGCAGCCGTGGCCGTGGCCAACCGCCTGGAGACTGGCATGGTCTGGGTCAACGAGATCCACACCCAGGGCATCGACGTGCCGTTCGGTGGCCACAAGCAGTCGGGCCTGGGCACCGAGCACGGCCACGAAGGCCGCCTGCTGTTCACCAACCCCAAGACCGTGCTGATCAAGAAGTAAGCCGGTGCGGCCTCTCCTCGCGAGAGGCCGCCCTTTCAGCCCCCTGAATTTTCGCACTGGAGCCCGTGGGCGCTCGCGCCTTCACGCACGCCTCCGTGCACCTGAACGACAGGATTAGAGCCATGAACCACAGCGCATTGTTCACCCCCATCGAGATGGGCCACATCACCCTGAAGAACCGCATCGTGCTGCCGCCATTGACCCGCCAGCGCGCCGCCCAGCCCGGCGATATCGCCACCGACCTGATGGCCACCTACTACCGCCAGCGCGCCGGTGCCGGCTTCATGGTCACCGAAGGCACCCAGATCGAGCCGCGCGGCCAAGGCTATGCCTGGACCCCAGGCATCTACACCCCCGAGCAGATCGAGGGCTGGCGCAAGGTCACCGACGCGGTGCACGCCGAAGGCGGGGTGATCTTCGCCCAGCTGTGGCACGTGGGCCGGGTTTCGCACAACGACCTGCAACCCGGTGGCGCTGCCCCGGTCGCGCCCTCGGCGATCCAGGCGCAGAAGGTCAAGGCCTTCATCCAGACCGGCCCAGGCACCGGCGAGCTGGTGCAGCCACCCGTGCCACGAGCGCTGGAAGTGGCCGAGATCGGCGAGCTGGTGCAGCAGTACGCACAAGCCGCGCGCAATGCCATCGATGCTGGCTTCGACGGCGTGGAAATCCACTCGGCCAACGGTTACCTGGTCAACCAGTTCATCTCGGCCCACGCCAACCAGCGCACCGACGAATACGGCGGCTCGCTGGAAAACCGCCTGCGCTTCCTGCGTGAAATCGTCGAGGCAGTAAGCGCGGTGGTGGGCGGCGAACGCCTGGGCGTGCGCTTCACCCCGCTGTTCACCAGCACCGACCAGGACCGCGTGTACATCGGCCTGGTCGAGGAAGACCCGCACACCACCTACGTCGAGGCGATCAAGGTGCTGGAGGCCGCAGGCGTTGCCTACGTGTCGATCGCCGAAGCCGACTGGGACAACGCGCCCGACCTGCCCGAAGCCTTCCGCCGCGACGTACGCGCCGCGTTCAGCGGGCGCATTCTCTACGCCGGCCGCTACACCGCCGAGCGGGGTGCGCGTCTGATCGAGTCGGGCCTGGCGGACCTGGTGGCATTCGGTCGCCCGTTCATCGCCAACCCCGACCTGCCTGCGCGTATCGCCAATGGCTGGCCGCTCAACCCGCTCGACCCCGCCACGGTGTACGGCGGTGCAGAGCAAGGCCTGACCGACTACCCCACGTACTCGGCCTGAACCCCACGCGGCGCCGAGCATACTGCCGCGCCGCCCACCTTCAAGCGTACCGGAAGCCCTCGCCATGCCAGCCGAACCCCTACCCGCGACGCCGCGTGCCCCCTCGATGCTGGTGCTGGTGGCCTGCATCGTGCTCGTCGCCATCACCCTGCGCCCCGGCATCGTGTCCGTGGGGCCGCTGCTGCCTGCGATCATTCTCGAACTGGGCCTGAGTCACACCGAAGCGGCCCTGCTGACGGTGATTCCCACGCTGCTGATGGGCGTGCTGGCGCTGCCCGCGCCCTGGTTGGCACACCGCTACGGGCGCGACCGGGTGATCCTGGCGGCGCTGCTGGTGATGGGGTTGGCGATTACCTTGCGCACCTTCGCCGGGTCCGCCGGCCAGCTGTTCGCCGCCACCGCTGGCGTGGGTGCGGGCATCGCCATCGCCGGGACGCTGTTCTCCAGCTACGTGAAAGCCCGCGCACCAGGGCGCCTGGCGTTGTTCATGGGGCTGTACGCCACGGCCATCGGCATGGGCAGCACCTTCGCGGCTGCCAGCACTGGGCTGCTCGAACAGCTGCTGCAAGGCTGGCGTTGGGCCAGTGGCGCCTGGGTGCTGCCGGTGCTGCTGGCGGCGCTGGCCTGGGTGATTGTCGAACGGCGTAGCCTGGGCAGCCGACCAACCGCGACCGCCACGGCCAAGCCCAAAATGCCCTGGGGTAATGCCACCGCCTGGTTGATCGCGCTGTTCTTCGCCTGCAACAACCTGGTGTTCTACGCGCTGATCGCCTGGCTTGCCCCGCTCTATAGCGAGTTGGGTGAAAGCACGGCCTCGGCGGGCTTGATCCTGGCCAGCTACACCTTGGGCTTCATGGTGGCCAACCCGGTATTCGGCTTTCTCAGCCGCAGCGACGACCGCCGCCTGCTGCTGGCCGCAAGCTCGTCCATCGCCTTGCTCGGCAGCCTGGCGATGGCCGTGTCGCCCAGCAGCATGCCACTGGTGATCGTGCCAATAGCTGCGTTCGGCACCGGTGGCGCCTTCACCCTGGCCATGACCTTGCCGCTGGACAACGCCTCGACGCCAGAAGAAGCCGGCACCTGGAATGCCTTCGTGATGCTCATCAGCTACTTGGTGGGCGCTGCTGGGCCGCTGGTGATGGGCTATCTGCGTGACAGCACGGGGAATTTCCAGTCGGCGCTGTGGCTGCTGGTGGGTGTCGGCGCGGTGATGCTGCTGGTGACGCCGTTCTTGCAGCCTTATCACCAGCGTGCACGCCGGCAATGTAACCCTTAAAAATACTATTGACGAGTTACAAAACACAGGAGTAACCTCTTTTACACAATTTACCAGTTACAGAAGAGGTTCTGTCATGTCTTTCTCGAAACTGATGGCAGCCGCCGGGTTGGCCACCACGCTACTGGCGGGCACCGCCCAAGCTGCCGAACCGTCCCACCAGGACGTGCGTTATCGCTATGAGCAGGTCGGCGACGTGAAGGTCTTCTACCGCGAGGCAGGCGATCCGAAAGCGCCGACCGTCCTGCTGCTGCACGGCTTCGCCGCCTCGTCGTTCATGTACCGCGACGTGATTCCGGCCCTTGCCGACCGCTACCACGTGATCGCCCCGGACCTGCCGGCCTTCGGCTTCACCGAGTCGCCGGCCCGCGGCAAGTACCCCTACACCTTCAGCCAGCTGGCCAAGACCATTGGCCAGTTCACCGAGCAGCTCAAGCTCGACAAGTACGCGCTGATGGTCCACGACTACGGCGCCCCGGTGGGCTGGCGCCTGGCGGTCGCGCACCCAACCCGTGTGACGGCGATCGTGTCGCAGAACGGCAACGCTTATGAAGAAGGCCTGGGTGCCGGATGGGCGCCGATCCAGACCTACTGGCGCGAACCCACCCAGAAAAACCGCGAAGCGCTGAGCGACTTCCCGACCCCGGCTTCGATCAAGTGGCAGTACCTCGAAGGGGTGGCGGACAAGAGCAAGGTCTCGCCCGATGGCTACACCCTGGAAGGGCTGCACATTACCCAGCCGGGCAATGCCGACATCCAGCTCGACCTGATCCTGGACTATGCCGACAACGTGGCGAAGTACCCTGAGTTCCAGGCGTTCTTCCGCAAGTACCAGCCGCCACTGCTGGCGGTGTGGGGCAAGAACGACCCGTTCTTCCTGCCCGCTGGTGCCGAGGCCTGGAAACGCGACATTCCAAAGGCGGACATTCACTTCTATGACACCGGGCACTTCGCCCTGGAAACCCACGCCAAGGAAATCATTCCGGTGATTCGTGAGTTTCTCGACAAGAATGTGAAGTAACTGGCCTGCGCGGTGTATGGCACCAGCGGTGCTGGTGTTCGCGGCGGTTCGGCGCCCCGACAAGCCCGCTCCTACAGGGATTGCGCAAAACCCTGTAGGAGCGGGCTTGCCCGCGAACACCGGCGCAGCCGGTGCCATTCACCAATACTCCAGGCCTTAGAGCACCCGCGCCCGCTCACGCAGCAGGTACTTCTGGATCTTCCCCGTCGAAGTCTTGGGCAACTCGCCGAACACCACGGTCTTGGGCAACTTGAACCCCGCCAGGTGCTCCCGGCAGAAGCGCACGATGTCGGCCTCGCCAGTGTCAGCAAAACCCTCCTTCAAGGTCACGAACGCACAGGGCGTCTCGCCCCATTTCTCATCGGGCCGCGCCACCACTGCGGCCTCCAGCACCGCCGGGTGTCGGTAGAGCACGCCTTCGACCTCGATGGTGGAGATGTTCTCGCCACCGGAAATGATGATGTCCTTGAGCCGGTCGCGAATTTCCACGTAGCCATCTGGATGCTGCACCGCCAGGTCGCCGGTGTGGAACCAGCCACCGGCGAACGCCTCGCGGGTCGCGTCGGGGTTCTTCAGGTAGCCCTTCATCACCGTATTGCCACGCATGAAAATCTCGCCGATGGTCTCCCCATCGCTCGGCACCGGCTGCAAGGTTTGCGGGTCAGCCACCATCAAGCCCTCCAGCGTCGGGTAGCGCACACCTTGGCGCGCCTTGATCCGCGCGCGCTCATCCAGCGACCGGGCATCCCACTCGGCGTGCCACGCGCACACCGTCACCGGGCCATAGACTTCGGTCAGCCCATACACATGGGTGACCTTGATCCCCATCGCCTCCACCGCACCAATCACCTTGGCCGGCGGCGCAGCCCCCGCGACCATCGCTGCCACCGGGTGGTCGATGGCCATCTTGGCGGCCTCGGGCACGTTGACCAGGCCGTTGAGCACGATGGGGGCGCCACATAGGTGGCTGACCCGGTGTTGGTTGATCAACCCAAGAATCTTCTGCGGCTCGACCCGGCGCAGGAACACATGAGTGCCGGCCAGGGCGGTGACGGTCCAGGGGTAGCACCAGCCGTTGCAGTGGAACATCGGCAGGGTCCACAGGTACACCGGGTGGTTGCCCATGGCCCAGGTCATCTGGTTGCCGAGGGCGTTGAGGTAGGCGCCGCGGTGGTGATAGACCACACCTTTCGGGTTGCCGGTGGTGCCGGAGGTGTAGTTGAGCGAGATGGCCTGCCATTCATCTTCCGGCCACTGCCAGGCGAACTGCGGGTCGCCTTCATCCAGTAGTGCTTCGTAGTCCAGTTCGCTGAGTGGCTGGCCTTCGCCGTATTCCGGGTCGTCGACATCGATGACCAGCGGCGGATTGGCCAGCAGGCCCAAGGCCTCGCGGATCACAGCGTGGAACTCGCGGTCGGTGATCAGCACCTTGGCCTCGCCGTGCTCGAGCATGAAGGCGATGGCCTGGGCATCCAGGCGTACGTTGAGGGTGTTGAGCACCGCGCCAATCATCGGCACGCCGAAGTGCACCTCGAGCATTGCCGGGATGTTGGGCAGCATCACCGCCACCGTGTCGCCCTTGCCAATGCCTCGGGCATCAAGGGCGCTGGCCAGGCGGCGGCAACGTTTGTAAGTGTCTTGCCAGTCACGGCGGATGTTGCCGTGGATCACGGCCGGGTAGTGCCCGTACACGCTGGCAGTACGCTCGATGAAGCTCAACGGCGAGAGCGCAACGTGGTTGACAGGCAAGGGCACCAGGCCCTGTTCGAAGATAGACATGGAAGGTTCCTGTACGCGGGTTGCAGCGTGCGAACCCGCGAGTGGCTGATTGTTAGCTCTGGTCAGGGTGTTGCTACACGCCGACATCTGGAGGGGCGGCCTGATGTGGGAGCGGCCTTGTGTCGCGAATGGGTTGCGCAGCAGCCCCAGGGGTTCAATGGCGCGGCTTCAATTTCTGGGGCTGCTGCGCAGCCCTTTCGCGACACAAGGCCGCTCCCACACTAGGTCTCTCGCAGATGGCAGCACTGGGCGCGTTATTTCTTGCGCTGGTACGCCCGCCAGGTCATCGCCCATTGCGCTGGGTCTTCCAGGTCGCGGCCCTTGAGCCTATGAATGGCCTGGTTGTGCGGCGCGGTCTTGACGATCTCGGGGTTGCTGTAGGCCTCCTCGCTAATGTGCGCCAGCACAGCAATCCAGGTATCCAGCGCTTCCTTGCCATACATCTCGCCGGCCTCAGGGGTGAACGGCTCGGGGATCAGCCAGGGGTGGTGGCTGCTCCACATCGCGTCGATGCCGAAGTCGGTCATGCGGTTCTGCACGTCGTGGGCATCGACCCCGGTGTCGTCCTTGAGCTGTTGCAGGCTGTAGCGGGTCATTTCCAGGCGCGGGCTGGTGGCGTCGGGGTGCGAGCGGGTGACCCCGCGAATCGCCAGCAGGCCCTTCTCCATGTAGTTGTTGGCCAGCACCGAAATGTCCGACGCCTCGGCCATGCCCTCGGCACCCATCGCCCGGGCCCAGGCGTAGGCCTTGAGAATCACCGGCACGTTGCCCCAGAACTCACGGATCTTGCCGCTGCTGTGCGGGCGGTCGTAATCGAGGCTGTAGCGCTGGCCGTCGAAGGCCACCACCGGCGCGGGCAGGAAAGGCGCCAGCTCCGCCGAGCAGCCGTAGGCACCCACCGCCGGGCCACCCACACCGCTCTTGGGCGCGCCGAAGGTCTTGTGCAGCATGAACATGCAGGCGTCGAACCCCAGCTCGCGGGCGCGGATCTTGGTCATCGCGCCGTTGAAGTTGGCGTGGTCGTAGAAGCACAGGCCGCCGGCCTCATGGACGATACGCACCCACTCGCGAATCTCGGGGTTGTACACGCCCATGTCGTCCGGGTTGTTCAACATCAAGGCTGCCGTGCGCTCGGACACCGCCGCCTTGAGCGACTCCAGCGACGGATAGCCGTTCTCCTCGATCATCAGGGTGATGACCTTGAACCCCGCCGCCGCTGCCGTGGCTGCGCTGCTGGGATGGGTCTGGATGGTGGTGATGATTTCATCACGCTGCGCCAGCTCGCCCTTCGATGCGTGATAGCCACGGGTGACCACGCAGTTGGTGTACGCCGCATCCGCCCCACCACCCGGCTGGAAGATGAACTGGTCCATGCCCGACAGCTCGCGCAGGATGCTGTCCATGCCGTGCACCACTTCCAGCGTGCCTTGCAGGGTGTCTTCATCCTGGTAGGGGTGCACGTGGGTCATTTCCGGGCGCCAGGCCATGGCCTCGTTGATCTGCGCGTTGTACTTCATGGTGCAGGTGCCGAACAGGCTGATGTTCATCATGCCCAGGGTCTGCTGCGACAGGCGCAGGTAGTGGTACAGCACCTCCGGCTCCGAAAGCTCCGGCAGCGCAGGTTTCTGGGTGCGGCGCATGCTCGCCGGCACCAGGTCGTCGAGCGCGCCGCTGGCCGCACGTACCGCGTCCTCCACTTCGGGGAAGACGACGCCGCGGCGCCCGGGGTAGCCCATTTGCAGAATCACCGGCTCGTTCCAGACCGGCGCGTGGTATTTGCGCAGTGGCGTGCTCATTGTGCGATTACCTCGTTCAGTGCAGCAGCCAGGCGTTCGATATCGGCCTGGGTATGGATTTCGGTGACGCAATACAGGGCGCTTTGGCCAAGCTCGGGGAAGTCCCTGGAAAGGTCCTTGCCACCGAAGATGCCCTTGGCCAACAGGCGCTTGTTCAGGGTGGCGACGCTGTGCCCGGTGCCCTCGAAATTCACCACGAATTCCTTGAAGAAGCCGCTCGGGAAGGTCACCCGCACGCCTGGAATTTCACCCAACCGCTTGGCCGCGAAATGCGCACGCTGGAGGATCACCTCGCCCACTTCCTCGAAGCCCTTGGGCCCCATCATGGCCATGTACACGGCGTTGGCGATGGCCCACATGTACACCGAGTGGCCGGTGAAATCGTTGCCCTTGTCGCGCAGGCCATAGGACGACTGCTCGAACAGGCTCAGGCCAAAGCCGTATTCGCCAGGCTGGGTGGTTTCGCTGATGCTGATGAACAGGGTCGGGTACTGGTGGGCGTAACGCGCATCGTCGTGCGAGGCGATGAAGCCGCTGACGCCACCGCCGCTGTTCATGTGCACGCCCAGTGGCTGGGTGGTGCCCACCACGATATCGGCGCCGTAGTCGACAGGCGCGGCGAGCACGCCGAGGGAAATGGGGTCGACCCCGACGATCACCTCGGCGCCCACAGCATGGGCCAGGCGGGCAATCTCGGCGCCCTGCTGCTCGATCACGCCGAAGTACGAGGGCGTCTCGAAGTACACCGCGGCGGTCTGCTCGCCCAGAATCGCCTTGAGGTGCTCGAGGTCGAGCAGGCCGGTGCTGGGGTCATAGTCGACCAGGCGCACATTGATGTGACTGGCCATGTCGGCGGGCTCGCAATAGTTGCGGATCACCGACAGACGCTCGGGGTCGATGGCGCGCACCACCAACACCTCGCGGCGTTCGGTGAGGCGCGCAGCCATGCGAATGGCGTGACCAGCGGCACTGCCCCAGCTGCGCACGGGCATGCCGACCAGGTCCATGTTCAACAGCTCGCCAAGCTGGCTGCAGAACTCGAACCAGGCCTGGTTGCGGCCATGGTCGGAGCTGGGCTCGCCGAACACCGAGGTGAGCCACTCGTTGCGCCGCACCACTTCGTCGCAGGCGGCGGGCACATGGTGCTGCCAGCAGCCGGCACCGAGGAAGTTGAGGTTCTGCTCGCAGGTGACGTTCTTCGCCAGGGTGTCGACCAGGTGTCGGCGCAGCTGGCTTTCGGTGAGGGCTGGCGGCAGCTCGATCGGGCGCTTGAGCCGGTGGCCCTGGGGAATCTGCTGGAACAGCTCCTCGATGCTGTTGGCACCGATCGACTCGAGCATTTCCTGCTTGAGCGCGGGCACGGAGTTCGCCATGTAGGGGTGGGCGACGTGACTTCTCATGGGAGGGTCCTGGGTAGGGTGGAAGGGATCAGGCGCGAACCTTGAAGAAGGTGGTGCGGTCCGGCCCGGTATGCACTCGCAGGTAGCCGCTGAGCAGCGCGTCGACCTCGGCATCGCCGGTGTCGACGCGCAGGCAGCCGCCGTCGAGGGAAATAAGCTTGTCCATGGAGGCGATCACGACGATGCCGTCGCGCCCGACACGGCGGATGACTTCGGCGCTGAACTGCTGGTTGCCGCGCCCGAACAGGCTGCCATGGCCGCCAAGCACCCCGACCACGAGGCGCGTGGGTCGCCCGTCCATCAGGCGCAGCAGGGCCTGTTCGTCGAGGTCGGCGGCGATGCGCTGGCCATCCAGCACAGCGTCCACGCCCAGCAGCGTCGAAGGCAGGCCGAGGGCGTTCATCACCCGCCGGGTGGTGCTGCCAGGGCCTAGCAGGTAGAGGCAGCCGGGCTGCATCTGCTGGGCGACTTGTGCGCTGGCTGCGTCGAGAGCGGCGTCGGCGCCCAATACAGAGCCGGACTTGGCGTTCTGCACCCGGTGGCGTTGGTAGAGGCTGCGGGCGTAGCCATACAGCTGGGTTGAGACGCGGTCTTCGCGCATGGCGGCTTCGTCGATGTCCATCACCTCGGCCTCACGCAGGCTGACCGAAGGGGCACTTGCCAGGAAGTCACCCAGCAGTTGCCCGGCGTTGCGCGGGGTAGTGGCGAACACGGCGGAATACATCTTCACTCCGGTGGGAATGCCCAGCAGCGGCACGCGGTCGCCAACAGCGGCCAGCACGTCGCGCGCCGTGCCGTCGCCACCGGCGAACAGCAGCAGGTCGACACCGGCGCGGGCCATGGCCAGCGCGGCGTTGCGCGTAGCATCCGGGCCGCTGACGCCGACGCTGGGGCGGTACACCACCAGCGGATCGAGGCCAGCGGCGCGGGCCACGTCTTCGCCAAACTCGCCGGCAGCGGTTACCAGGTGCAAGGGCGCGCAGGTGTGGGCCAGGTGCTGGAGGGTTTGCAGGGCGCGCTCGCTGGAAAGCGGGCGAGCGCCTCGGCGCTTGGCTTCAGCCAGCACCTCGAAGCCATCGGTGCCCTTCAAGCCCACCCGCCCGCCCATGCCAGCGATGGGGTTGACGATCAAACCCAGCGTCTTGATGCCGCTATTGACCAAGGACTTGGCCTGAACAAGCGCATCAATGGCATTATCGTCGGCACCCGAGGGGTCCAGGCCGGTCTGGTCACACATGCGCACACTCCTGCGGGGACGGACGGCGCTGCATGAAACAGGAACAACCAGGAAACTTGCATACGCCGCGTATGCCATTCAAAATACAACATACGCTACGTATGTCAATTCTCACATACGCTCCGTATGTCATATTCGGGAACAAGGGTAATGGCACAGAAACGTGCAGAGATGATTGTGGAAACCCGCGCCAAGCTGATCAAAGCAGCACGGGAAGCCTTCGCCACCCAGGGCTACGCCGACAGTTCGATGGATGAGCTGACCGCCGAGGCGGGGTTGACCCGTGGCGCGCTGTATCACCATTTCGGTGGCAAGAAAGGCCTGCTGGAAGCGGTGATCGCGCAGATCGACAGCGAGATGGTGCAGCGCCTGGCGGTGGTGATCGAGCAGGCGTCGAGCACCTGGGAGGGCTTTATCGAGGAGTCCATCGCCTATATCCGCATGGCGTTGGAGCCGGAGATACAGCGCATCGTGCTGCTCGACGGCCCGGCCGTGTTAGGCGATTCCTCGCGCTGGGCCAGCCAGAACGCGTGCATGCGCAGCACCGAACGCAGCATTCAGAAGCTGATGGATGAAGGCACGGTACGGGCGGTGGATGCCGAGGCCATGGCGCGGATGGTGATGGGCGCGCTGCTCAATGCCTCGCTGTGGATCGCCCATGCGGACGACCCGCAGGATGCCTCGGTGAAGGCTACCGAGGGGTTCAAGGTGCTGGCTTCGGGGTTGTTGTTGGGTAAGTGAGGCTGGCACACATTGTGTGTTGGTGGCACCGGCTGCGCCGGTGTTCGCGGGCGAGCCCGCTCCTACAGGTACAGCGAGGAACCTGTAGGAGCGGGCTTGTCGGGGCGCCGAACCGCCGCGAATAGGCCAGCGCTATTTCCTCAATGAGCAGCGAACCGCGGCACCACGAACTCGCCAATCTCCTGAACCACCTCATGCGCCGGGCGCCGGGCGTACTTCAGGTTCAGCCCCACATGGTTCACGCCAATGCTTTCAAGCATTTCCAGGTACTCGCGCAGGAACTTGTGCCCAGCACGGAAGCCCAGTTGAATCGGCGTCGGCGGCGCGTTCGGGTCCTCGGCCAAATCCACGTACAACGATTGCGCGAACGGCTTGAACGAAGGTGTCAACTCGCGCCACTGGGCAATGGTATCGGCTTGCTGCGCCGCGCCTTGCGGGTAGTACAGCCAGCCATCGGCCTGCTCTGCAATCCATTCCACCGACTGGCGCGAGTGGCCCGTGACCATCACCGGGATCGACCCCAGCAAGGGCTTGGGCAGAGTATCGGCGCCCGACAGTTTCACCCTTGCCGTGGAAATACTTGGGTAGTCCTCACCCCAGGCCTGGCGCATCACCTCCAAGGCTTCCCGGAACAGCTCCGGGCGCTGTTCGATCTGGGTGTTGAACGCCGCGAACTCGCTGGGCCGGTCACCGGTCGCCAGCCCCAGCACTAGCCGCTGCCCGGAAAGACGATCCACCGACGCCGCTGCCTTGGCCACATGCAGCGGGTGACGCATCGTGGTGACGATGCTGCCGGTGGCCAGGGCGATACGCGAGGTTTGCGCCGCAACGAAACCCATGAAAACCCAGGGGTCGTGTATATGACCAACATCGCCGAACGACGGCACGTTGAGAAACACATCGCGGAAATACAGCGCAGCAAAGCCCTGCTCTTCGGCCAGGCGCGCGGTTTTCAACTGCTGGGCAATGTCCATCTGCGGCACCGCGCCGCTGTACGACTCGATAGCGAAGAACAACCCTAGCGTCAGCCGCCCTTCCTGGAACATGGTCGAGTAGCCGGGGTGTTTGCTGAAGTCAGTCATGATTCACCTTGGCTTACAGACGCGGGGTCTGCTGCGGCTCGCCACCACCCCAGTACAGCCACGACCAGCTGTCGCCGGTGCGCTGGAACACGCCAGTGGTGACGTACGGCACCACGATCGGGGTGTCGTCTTCGAGCTTGTGACCGTCGATGCGGATCTGCGCCCAGGCGATGTCGCCGCGCATCCACGACACCACCAGGCGCGGCTGCCAGCGAATGCCCAGGGTGGCGACCCAGGTCAGGCCCTCGTGTACGGCATCGCGGCCCATGAAGTATTCGTCCAGGCCGGAGCCGGCGATGGCCACGTCGGCATCGGCGAAGTAGTCGGTGATGTTCGAACCAGGGGTGGACAGCGCCTGGAGCGCGTCGGCGATGAAAGTGTTGAGCGATTCCCGGGTGGCCGGGTCAGCGATCATCGAGGGAGATTGATAGCCTGCGAGTGAGTCGATCATGGGTGCTCCTGTAGCACTGCCAGGGATAGGGACAGGAGCAACATATTGACATACGAAGCGTATGTCAAACCCTACATACGCTTCGTATGTTGCGTACCCTAAGCTAGAGGCCTCAGGTATTCAAGCCACCATCGACGTTGATGATCGCCCCGGTCACCTGGCGTGCTGCGGGGCTTGCCAGGAACGCCACCACCGCCGCGACATCCTTCGGCTCGTTGTAGCGACCCAACGGCATCAGGCCGCGCTGGAACTCGGCGGTTTCGCCATCGCTGGGGTTCATGTCGGTGTTGGTCGAGCCCGGCTGCACCAGGTTCACCGTGATGTCCCGCGCACCCAGCTCGCGTGCCAGGCCGCGGGTGAAGGAGTGCAGCGCCGACTTGGTCATGTAGTACACCGTGCCGGTGTCGCCGACGATACGCTCAGCGCCCGCCGAACCGATGTTGATCACCCGGCTACCGGCCGTCAGGTATGGAATCGCCGCCTGCGCGGTAAGCAAAGGTGAACGCACGTTGATGTCGAGCAGCGTATCGATGTCGTCGACGCTGATGTTGGCGATGGCTTCGAACAACGCGACGCCGGCGTTGTTGACCAGAATATCCAGCCCGCCGAGCGCCTCGGCAGCGCTGTCGACCGCACGCTTGACCGAGGCCGGGTTGCCGCCGTCGAGCTGGATCGCGACCGCCTTGCGGCCCTGGGCCTCGACCAGCGCAACCACCTCGGCAGCCTTCTCGGCCGAGCGCTCGTAGGTAATGGCCACGTCCGCGCCCTTCTCCGCCAGGGCCACTGCGATCGCGGCCCCGATACCCCGCGAAGCACCCGTTACCAGGGCGCGCTTGCCGATCAGATCACTCATGACTCACCTGTTTGTGTGTTGAACGATACACAAATACTCGAAGAGAGCGTGCCGCCTTGTCAATATATTTTGTGTCGCTCGGCACACAAATATAACCCCGTGCGTTGTTCAAGCCAGGCAATGGCCCTACAATCGCGGCATGCACACTTCAGATGATCTTCCCAGCAGCACCCGACCACGCCCACGCGGGCGCCCACGTGCCTTCGACCGCGACACGGCGCTGGGCAAGGCGGCCCTTGTCTTCTGGCTCAAAGGCTATGAAGCCACCTCGATGAGCGACCTTACCGAAGCGATGGGCATCGGCTCGCCGAGCCTGTACGCCGCGTTCGGCTCCAAGGAAGCGCTGTACGCCGAGGCCTTGCAGCATTACTGCGAAAGCTACAAGGCGCTGGGCTGGGGTGACTTCTCCCAGGCCACCACGGCACGCGCGGCGATCCAAACCTGGCTGATGACCTCGGCGGCGTTCCTCACCGGGTCGCTGTCGGACACCCCCACCGGCTGCATGGTCACCCTCTCGGCGGTGGGCAGCGAGGGCTACTCGGCGTTGGGCGAGTTGGTGCGCAACTTCCGCAATTCGCCGTTCATGCGGATAAAGGCGCGGATCGAGCAGGGCGTTGCCACTGGCGAGCTACCCCCGGGCCTCGATGCCCATGCCCTTGCCCGTTTCGTGCAGACGGTGCAGAGCGGCATGTCGATCCTGGCGCGCGATGGCGTGGCGCGCGATGAACTGGAGGCCGTGGCGCACGCGGCCATGCAGGGGTGGGATGCGCGGGTGGCAGCAGCCGGGAAGACCAGCGCCGTCTAGCAAGACCTCTTGGCGATAGATGGCCAGGGCGCCGCGAACACCGGCGCAGCCGGTGCCATGCACACTCAAACCCTCTGATCCAACGCGTCAATCGTTCCCATAGTGGAATTATATTTTGCACACTAAATATTATCGCGCAATATACATCTCAAGCAGCGACAGTCGCTGACACCACTACCCAACGATACCGGAGAACGATCATGACCTTCAGCAAAGCCATCGCCATCGCCACCTTCACCCTCGGCACCAGCGTCAGCGCCTTCGCCCAGACCGCCACCCCGTACCAGTACGGCATGGACCTGGACATCGACCACGTGATCTCGGTCGACGCCAAGGCCACCACCGGTCACGCCAGCACTGCCACCCTGACCTACCGCGACAGCGACGGCCAGGTGCAGAAGGTCAGCTACATCCGCCCAGCCATCAACGCCAACCAGAACTGATCGTTGAGCCTCGGAATGGGGCTGCCACGCAGCCCCGGCAACACCGATTGAACAGCGACAGGATCAGGCAAAACGGCGGCACTAATCAGATAACGCCAATCGATTGGGAAACTTAATCTAAACCCATGCAGCAAGGGCACCCCACTCAACCGAATCGCACTTGAACACTTTGGAGCCGCCACCATGAAATCGATCACTACTCTGATCCTTAGCGCCACCCTGATCGCTACCAGCGCCAGCGCTTTCGCCGTCAGCAGCAAGCCACAGCAGCCAGTGGTCGCCGAAGGTGGCTACGAGCGCACTCCAGCTGGCCAGCGTGTCGCTGAAGGTGGTTTCGAGCGTACCCCTGCCGGCCAACGCGTCGCTGAAGGTGGTTTCGAGCGTACCCCTGCTGGCCAACGCGTCGCTGAAGGTGGTTACGAGCGCACCCCAGCCGGCCAACGCGTCGCTGAAGGTGGTGCAGACCGTCTGCGGGAAATCCAGCAGCGCGCTTGATCACCGATATCAGGCCCGAAACGAAACAGCCCCGGCAAATGCCGGGGCTGTTTCTTTACGCCAGATCAGTATCAGAAGATGCTGATTGGGTACTCGACGAAGATACGAACGTCGTTGCCGTCGTCGTTGTAGCCGTTCTGCTGTACAGCGTTGTTGGTACGCAGCCACGAAGTACGCAGGCGAACCGACAGGTCCTTGGCCGAACCTTCCTGAACAACGTATTTCAGCTGGTTGTAGATCTCACGCTCTTTACCCTCGCCGAAACCTTCCGGGGTGGCCAGGGTGCGGGTGTTGATGTTGTCACCCACTACGTACGCGATCCGGTAGCTCAGGCCTGGGATGCCGAAGGCACCGAAGTCCAGGCCGTAGCCCAGCTGCCAGGAACGCTCGTCTTCGGCGTTGAAGTCAGACCAGTAGGAGTTGGCCAGGTAGATGGTCGAACCACCGTCGCTGGTACCGCCGTTGTTCTTGTACCAGCCGTAGTTGTAGCCGGTAGAACCGGTGCTGCGCTGGTGCGCCAGGGTGACCGAGTGCGGGCCGAAGGCGTAGGTAGCTGCCAGGCTCCAGATGGTGTTGGAGTCACCGGTCAGGCCAGCTTCACGCTCGTACTTCTTGTCGATGTCCGACTTGTAGCCGTTGAAGTCCAGGGTCAGGGACTGATCGCTGGACAGCGGGAAGACGTAGTTCAAGCCCAGGTAGTGCTTCTTCATCACGTCTTCGTTGTCTGCGGTGTACAGCGAAGCGGTGAAGTTGTCGGTGAACTTGTAGCTACCGCCGAGCACGGCGATCGATTTCAGGCCGCCGCTATCGTGGCCCTGGGCGCTCTTGCGTGCCTGCTGGGTGAAGCGACCGGCGTTCAGCTCCAGGCCTTCGATTTCCTTGGAGGTCACCATGGCACCGGTGAAGCTCTCTGGCAGAAGACGGCTGGCGTCGTACTGCAGCACTGGCAAGGCCGGCATCATGTCACCGTACTTGAGCACAGTGTTGGAGACGCGGAACTTGACGGCAGCGCCGGCACGGGCGAGGTCGTTGGCAGCAGAGCTGCGGCCGTCGGCGTCGACGGTGTTTTCACGCTTGAAGAAGTCGATACCGCCACCGCCGTTACGACCCTTGCCGCCATCCAGACGAATGGCGTACAGGCCGAAGGCGTCGACGCCCACACCGACGGTGCCTTGGGTGAAGCCCGAGGAGAAGTCGGCGATGAAGCCTTGGCCCCACTGGCTCTGGTCGTTGGTGCCGTGCTTCTTGTCGCGCTTCATGTAGACGTTGCGCAGGTTCAGGTTGGCGTGGCTGTCTTCGATGAAGCCCTTGCTTGCGGCCTGGTCATTGGCCTGTGCCTGGGTCGCGGCGATGAGTGCCAGTGCGACCAGGCTGATCCGGGTGTTCAGCATTTTATTTTCCTTATTTCTTATCGGAACGCTCTGCGATTTAAAACGCCAGGAAACCAACGCCCCTTCGTAGGTTCGACGCTATGCGGATCCAAACTGAAAAGACCCGCCGTGGGTAACAGCGGGCCTGTGCAGCAGCATGGCCAGATCGTGGCCAGCAGGCGTTGGAGCGAATCCTATCCGCGCCTGCTTTCCAATGTCAAAAAAACGTGAAATGAAGGTTGATATAACCAAATTCACGCCTCTGGCTGGTGCAATTTCATGCCTACAGCCCTGAGACAGGGCATTCCTTCTCTTTTCGGGACATTCGTACAAGTAGCGCACCATTTTGGTGCTTGACAAAAACCACTAAAAGATCGACATGTAATAATTAGTTACATTTTGCAACAAACATTTCAGGGAACCTTTACAAACAGCCAAGCAATAGCAAATAGCACGCATTATCATTCGCATCCTTTCCTGCCACCCTACCTTCGGATGCTTGTCATGCATGCTCCCTGCCGCCTGTCTCCCCTGACCCTGGGCCTTTCGCTGCTATTCAGCGCAGGCCTGGCCAGCGCTGCCACCACTACCCTGCCGGAAACCTCGGTAACCGCCGATGTCGACCGCGAACGCGACAACCCGAGGGTCAAGGAGGTGAGTACCGCAACCCGCACCTCGACCCCCGCGCGCTATGTGCCCCAGGCCATCGACACCGTAAAGACCAGCAACGTACTGGACTACGGCAGCAACAGCCTGGGCAAGGCACTGGAAGGCATCCCCAACGTCAGCAGCGGTGCCGACACCCGCTTCGACAGCGTGCGTATTCGCGGCTTCGACGCCAGCAACGACTTCTACCTCGACGGCATCCGCGACGACAGCCAGTACGTGCGTGACATCCACAACATCGAACGGATTGAAGTGCTCAAAGGCCCGGCGGCGGTGCTGTACGGACGTGGCAGCCAGGGCGGGATCGTCAACCGGGTGAGCAAGGCGCCTGAGCATGGCCGCCGCTCGACGATCGAAGCCCAGGGCGGCAGTGAAGACCTGCGCAGCCTGTATGCCGACCTCAGCGCCGACCCCAGCGACACCATCAGCCTGCGCCTGAACATCGGCAACCAGGACAACAACAGCTTCCGCGATGGCGTGGATGGCAACCGCCAGCTGTTCGCGCCGTCCATGAGCTGGCAGTTGACGCCCGACCTGAACTGGTTGGTGCAATACGAATACAGCCGCTTCAACCGCACCCCGGACCGCGGCATTCCCGGGGTCAATGGCCGCCCTGCCGACGTTGGCCGCGACACCACCTATGGCGATACCCAGCGCGACTTCATCGACGACCGCGCGCAGTCGCTGCGCTCACGCCTGAACTACCAGCTCAGCGACAACTGGCAACTGCGCCACACCCTGGGCCTGTTCAAGCTCGACAGCGAGTTCGACAACACCTACCTCACTGGCTACAACGCCGCCACCAACCGCGTCACCCGCCAGCGCTGGCAGCAGGACCTGAACACTCGCAACCTGTTCAACAACCTCGAGGCCGAGGGCAACGTCAGCACCTGGGGCCTGGAGCACACGTTGCTGGTGGGCCTGGAGTTCGGCAACCA
Source organism: Pseudomonas sp. NPDC089554 (assembly GCF_050280645.1). Taxonomy (NCBI): domain Bacteria; kingdom Pseudomonadati; phylum Pseudomonadota; class Gammaproteobacteria; order Pseudomonadales; family Pseudomonadaceae; genus Pseudomonas; species Pseudomonas sp. NPDC089554. Next base: position 32,717 of record NZ_JBNNVR010000005.1, on the reverse strand, counting down.
GCGCCGCGACCCGACCCTCTACACCGCCGCCACCAGCGGCGCAGGCTTCCAGCCCGTCCCCCAGCTGGACCTCAACAACCCCAACCGCAACCTGCAACACAACGGGCGCATGGCGGTCTCGAGCAACAACCACACCGTGGTCGACAGCCGCGGTATCTACCTGCAGGACCAGATCCGCCTGAACGAGCAGTGGCAAGTGCTGGCCGGCGTGCGCTTCGACCAGTTCGAGGTGGACACCACCAACAAGCTGCGCGGCATTTCCGAGAAGCAGGACAACAACGGCACCAGCCCGCGGCTGGGTGTGGTCTACTCGCCTTGGCAAGAGCACTCGTTCTACGCCTCCTGGAGCCGCACCTTCTCGCCTGTGGGCGGCGGCCTGATCGGCATTACCCCAGGCGCCACCGGCAACACCAACGACACCAGCCCCGAGCAGACCCGGCAGAAGGAAGTGGGGGTGAAAAGCGATTGGTTCGACGAGCGCCTGAGCACCACCCTGGCAGTGTACGAGCTCGAGCTGTACAACCGCCGCACCACCGACCCGAACAACCCCACCATCACCCTGCTCACCGGCCTGCAACGCTCGCGTGGCGTGGAGCTGACCGCCGTCGGCAATGTAGTGGGCAACTGGTACGTACGCGGCGGCATCGGCATTCAGGACGCCACCATCGTGAAGGACAGCAACGGCCAGGAAGGCAACCGGGTGAACAACGTGGCGCGGCGCAACGCCAGCCTGTTCGTGACCTGGAAACCGGAACTGGGCTGGTACGCCGAGACCGGCCTGACCCTGGTCGGCGACCGCTACGCCGACACGCAGAACACCACGGTGCTGCCGGGCTATGGCCGCTGGGATGCGCTGGCCGGCTTCCGCACCCACGACTGGGACCTGCGCGCGGCGCTCAACAACATCGCCGACAAGACCTACTACACCTCGGCCACCAGCGCCGCGCAGATCCAGTTCGGCGACCCGCGTAGCCTGGTGGTGACGGGCACCTACAGCTTCTGATTCAAACGCCGCACAAACAAAAACGCCACCGCATCAGCGGTGGCGTTTTTTTGTGCCGGGTTCCGTCCCGTTCAGTGCCAGACAGCCATCAGTGCTTCCAGCTCCGCCTCGCTTATCAACCCTTGCGGATATCGTCCATCAAGCAATCGACGTGTATCGGTCGTCCTGACCCGACAGCTTCCATGGTGCTTCAACCACTGCGCCACCACCTTCAGCGACTCGTGGTTCATCCCCGATGTTGGCAAAGCCGACTCACTTGCTGCTCTCATTTCCACGTACTCCCCGGCCGTGAGCGGCTAACTTACTTGGGTTTTGTTACAGAACGGCTTTTAGGTATCCGCTTGAACAGACGGGGAAATAAATACAAGAGATATGCCAGCGCAGCTCACCAGTCGTCATCTGAAACAAAAAAGCCCGTCAAATGACGGGCTTCTTCGAACCTGCTACTCAGCGGCGAACAGGTGCCGGTTGCTGCTGGGTCAGGCAATGGATGTTGCCACCGCCCAGCAACAGCTCACGCCCCGGAATCATCACCACCTCGTGGTCGGGGAAGACCTTGGCCAGGATCGCTCTGGCCTGGGCATCTGCCGGATCATCGAAGCTCGGTGCGATGATGCCGCCGTTGACGATCAGGAAGTTCACGTAGGAACCCGCCAGGCGCACGGAGGGGTCGCGCTCCTGGCTACCGACCACGTGGTCGACACCGGCACACTCTTCCTCGGTGGCGAAAAGCGGCCCAGGAATGGGCATCTTGTGCACCACGAACTCGCGTCCCTTGGCATCGCGGCTGTTCTTCAGCACCTCGTAGGCGGCGTGGCAGCGAGCGTAGTTGGGGTCGTTGGAATCATCGGTCCAGGCCAGTAACACTTCGCCCGGGCGCACGTAACAGCAGAAGTTGTCGACATGGCCGTCGGTTTCGTCGTTGTACAGGCCATCGGGCAGCCAGACGATGGTGTCCACCGCCAGGTGATCGCGCAGCACCGCTTCGATCTGCTCGCGGCTCAGGTGCGGGTTGCGGTTGCGGTTGAGCAGGCACTCTTCTGTGGTGATCAACGTGCCTTCGCCATCGACGTGAATCGAGCCACCTTCGAGCACGAAGCCCTCGGTGCAGTAGCGCTGGCTACGTTCCATCTCGAGGATCTTGGTCGCCACTTCCTCGTCGCGGTTCCACGGCGCGTAAAGGCCGCCGTCGAAACCGCCCCAGGCATTGAAGCCCCAGTCCACGCCACGTACTTCGCCTTGGTCGTTGATGACGAAGGTCGGGCCGGTGTCACGCACCCAGGCGTCGTCGCTGCTGATTTCCACTACGCGGATGTTCGGCACGTCGAGCTGGCGACGGGCGTTTTCGTATTGGCCGGCGGAAACTGCCACGGTCACCGGCTCGAAGCGCGCGATGGCCTTGGCCAGGGTGACGTGGGCAGCCTGTGCTGGCTTGCCGCCCAGGCGCCAGTTGTCCGGGCGTTCGGGCCAGACCATCCACACCTGGGTCTGCGGCGCCCACTCGGCGGGCATATGGAAGCCATCGGCGCGGGGAGTCGAGTTGAGGGTTTTCATGGGTAACCTCTGAAGGCCCGGCAGCAGTGCCAGGGGTTTGAGTTGGAGTGGCAGTGCTGGCCCGAACCGGGGGCCAGCGAATGCGACCAATTTAACCGATATATATCGACTTTAAAAGCAGGGGATCCACTGCTAAAGATAGACTGCCTGATGTTAAATCGATATGAATCGAGTCAGAGATCCTCGCAGAGGATTCGCTCCACGCTGTCCACAAAGTAGTCCACGCTCGCCCGGGTGGTGCACATTGGCGGCTTGATCTTGAGGATATTAAGGTAGTCGCCGGTCGGCTGCATGAAGATGCCCAGGTCGCGCAGGCGGTTGCACAGGGTCATGGTCTCCTCGGTGGCCGGCTCCAGGCTCTGGCGGTCGCGCACCAGTTCCAGGCCCAGGTAGAAGCCCGAGCCATGGGCCGCACCCGCCAACGGATGTTTATCGACCAATGCCTGCAAACGCGCCTTGAAGTAACGACCCACGTCGCGGGTGTTGTCCCACAGGCCTTCGTCGCGCATCACATCGAGCACCGCCATGCCGATGCGGCAGCTCACCGGGCTGCCCCCCGCCGAGGAGAAGAAATAGCCCTCGGCCTCCAGCGCTTCGGCAATCTCGCGCCGGGTAATCACGGCGCCCAGCGGCTGGCCGTTGCCCATGCCTTTGGCCATGGTGATGATGTCCGGCACCACGCCCTGCTCCTCGAAGCCCCAGAAGTACTCGCCCAGGCGGCCATAGCCCACCTGTACCTCGTCGGCGATGCACACCCCGCCACGCGCCCGCACCTTGGCGTAGGCATCGCGCAGGTAGCCTGTGGGCAACGAGATGCCTCCGGCGTTGCCGTACACCGGCTCGCAGATCATCCCCGCCAGCTGGCGGCCACGGGCGTCGAGGTCGGCGAGCTTGGCATCGACGTCGCGCAGGTAGTCGCCCGCGCTGTCGGCACCGCGGTGGCGCCCGCGGAAGGTGTTCGGCGCCTCCACCGGGTGCACCCAGTCGGGGCGGGTTTCCAGCGCTTGCGGGTTGTCGGCGATGGAGGTGGAAATGGCATCGGTAGCCACCGACCAGCCGTGGTAGGCCTCCAGCACGCTGAGCAGGTCGCGCCCGCCGCTGTAGGCCCAGGCCAGGCGAATGGCCAGGTCGTTGGCCTCGGTGCCACTGTTCACCAGGAACACCCGATCGAAGCCCTCGGGCGCCAGTTCCAACAGGCGCTCGGAGAACTCGGCGATGGCCGCGTAGTGGAAGCGCGAATTGGTATTGAGCAGCGACCACTGGCGCGCCGACTCGGCGACCATGCGCGGGTGGCCATGGCCGAGGGTCGCGACATTGTTGAGCATGTCCAGGTAGGAACGGCCCTGCATGTCGATCAAATAATTGCGCCAGCCGCGCTCGATATGCGGCGGTTGCGCGTAGTAATGCTTCTGCGAACGGGCGAAGCTGGCGTCACGCCTGGCCAGCAGCGCCTGGGCATCGGCCAGCGGCTCGGCATCGCAATCGAAGCCCAGCAGCGCCGCAGGTGACGGGCACAATGCCAGCCAAGCCTGGGCACGGGATGGCGTGACGAAGAACGGTGGCTGGTTGCCTCGCTCCAGGCAAAGCTGCACACCGAGAAAACCACAGGTACTGCCAAGCGCCTGGCCCTTGGCGAGCACCTGGCCGTCCTCGGGCGTCACCTCCAGGCCCCTGAGCCACAAGCTCCAGTGCGCCGTGCGCAGGCAGCCACGGCCATCGCCGGTGCGCTCCCATACACCTGCTTGCGGGGCCTGCAAGGCCGAGCCGGGGGCCAGGTTCAGCTCCACACCCAAGGCGCAGGTGGCGGGTTCTTCGGCGCGGTCGATGTGCGTCTGCGACAGGCGGTACTGGCCGTGCAGACTGCTCGCCGGTGCAGGCTGGGAGGCCAGCAGGCGCTGGTCGAAGCTAGGCTGTTCCCAGTTGCCGGCTTCGCAATGGGGGCTGAGCACGCCCAGGTCGACGCGCATCACCGTCTGCCCTGCCAGCTCCGGCAGCAACGCGGCGCAGCCGGAGAAGTCCACAGCCTGCGGCGCCATACCCGCCGCCTGGAGAATCGCCGCCTCCATCAGCGCCGCAGGTACGGCGCAGGCAGTGTCGAAGATCTCCCACTCATGGGCGATGTTGTCGCGGGTGTATTGGTTGTGCGGGTCGACGGCCAGCTGCTGTTCGCTGCTCAGCACCAGTACCGCGGCACGGTTGAGCACCAGCGGCCACAGTGCACGCAACTCGGCCTCTTCCAGCGGGTTGATCGCCTGGTAGGCGCTGACCGCCGCCAGGATGCGCAGCGGGTCGCCCTCGGCATGGTGCAGCAGCGCAGCGCAGGTCACCGACAGGTCGGCGATGCGCCAGGTGCGCGACAGGTCGCCGAAGTCGATGACGCCCTGCAACTGCCATTCACGCTGCTCATCGCGCGCCCACACCACGTTGTCGTCGGTGATGTCCAGGTGCACGGCCTGGCTGGGCAGATGTTCGGCCAACGGTTGCAGGCGCTCACGGGCCTGGCGTACCACCTGCTCGACGCGCTTGCGCCGGGCGGCGTCGGTGAGGACCGGCAGCAGGTGTTCGATCAGCGCTTCGGCGTGGCGCGGATCCCACTGCAAGGTGCGTTCGAGGCCAGGGTGGTCGAAGCCTTCCAGGGCCTTGTCGAGCCGCGCGCACAGCGCACCGAGCTCGGCCATCAACCGGGCGGGCATGTGCTTGAGGCGGGTCAGGGGCTGGCCTTCGATGTATTCCAATACGCGGGCGCGCAATGGCTGGCCGTCGATTTCCAGCGCCAGCAGGTGCTCACCGTTAAGCGAGGGGCGCACTGCCGGCACCGGCAGGCCCTGTTCGCTCAGGAAGGCCAGGGCGGCGTGCTGGGCTTCGAGCTCTGCCTGGGCGTAGCTGGCGTGGCAGACCTTGAGTACGAAGCGGCCCTGGTCGCTGTCCAGCCGGTAGTTCACGTCCTGTTGGCTGCCGAGGGGTACCAGCGCGCCGTGCAGGCCATAGTAGGCTTGCACTGCTTGGCTGGCACGCTGTTCGGAAACCTCGGGGCGTGGAAGGCTGGAACGATGGATCAGAGCACTGAGTGGCATGAAGCGGACCTCGCTTTTTTTGCGTATCTCGCCACCAACACTGGCGATAAGCAAGGGCTACCCGTACACAAGCAAGTATTTCCGCGATCGTCACCCGCCTTTTCAGGCGCGCCGCCAAGCTCAGAACGTGGCAACTTTCAGATCATTATCAAGCTGAGACTTTACCGGCATACCGGCAAGTACCACCACGGGCTCAACAATCACATGTCCATTCAACGCCTAAGGGCCACGGTCACCACCCACCTTGGGGTAAGGTGGTTCAATCAGCGCCAACTACGCCCTATTGCCCCTGCTCCTTCGTGGCCCGAAAACGCTTACGGCGAGCTTACTGCCACACTAGAACTCCTAAGGCTCATCTGACTCTCGGACGGAGCTTGTTGAGAATGGCGAAGGTATCAACGCAGACCAGTGCTCCATGCCGCCTCAAGCGGTACTCTTCTAGAGAATCTGGACACTCCCGGAAAACACCAACTACAATGCCCGACCTTTTCGCCGGAACAATGTGCATGCCCACGGAGACAGCAGCATGCGACAATATACGGATGCGCGCCACTGATCGCACGGTGCAGATCCTGCGGACAATCTGCACAATTGTCGCATCTGGCACAGTGCTATTTTATAAGCAGCACGCACTGAGCCTTGTAAGTAAAGGATATTACCTAGACCGGGTGTCGGGCACGCTCATTCATAGCAGACCGCCCACTCAGACTGGCTTGATGTACCCTTCTTTCCATGGATTGCTGGACAGCCCTATTGTTACTCTGCGGGTGCTCTATGAACCACTGACGCTTCCGATAATACTCTTATTGCTGTTGCACGCCTTCAACCCCACCTATTTATCACCGCCCATTTCGGTCAGTACGGTGATACAGGATGACTGTTGAAAACTGCGCAAGGAAAAAGATACATGAGCAAGTCAATAGCCATATTGCAGTCCAACTATATTCCCTGGAAAGGCTATTTCGACATGATCGCCGCAGTGGATGAGTTTATCCTCTATGATGACATGCAATATACTCGGCGCGACTGGCGAAACCGTAATCAAATAAAAACGCCTCAGGGCGTCCAATGGCTCACCGTGCCTGTCTTGGTACGGGGGAAGTATCATCAAACGATTCGCGATACCGAAATAGATGGTACGGACTGGGCTACCGTGCACTGGCGCACGCTGGAAGCCAACTATCGACGTGCGCCATTTTTCGAAGACGTTAGCGCCTGGTTGCAACCGCTTTATACGCAACAAGTACATTCGAACCTTTCATTAATGAATCGTTGCTTTATAGAGGCGGTGTGCAGGTACCTGGGCATTACCACACGCATCAGAAACTCCTGGGACTATACACTTTGCGAGGGGAAAAGCGAGCGGCTCGCAGATCTTTGCGCCCAGGCCGGCGGCCAACGTTATATTTCAGGTCCCGCCGCAAAATCGTATATAGATGAGCACGTCTTTACTGAACGCAATATCGAAGTGGCTTGGTTCGACTACGAAGGCTATACAGAATATCCGCAGCTTTGGGGGGCGTTTACTCACTACGTGAGCATACTCGATGTGCTGTTCAACTGCGGCCCCAAAGCGTCCAATTTCATGAGACACGTACACCCATGAAACTTTCCGTCGTCGCCACACTTTATCAGTCTGCCTCGCATCTCGAAGAGTTCTATACACGTGCCACTCGCACTGCCCATGCCATGGTGGGTGACGACTATGAAATCATATTGGTCAACGATGGCTCCCCGGACCATAGCCTGGAGCTTGCCATCGCACTGAGCGAGCAGGACGCCCATTTAGTAATTGTAGATCTTTCACGCAACTTCGGGCATCACAAGGCAATGATGACAGGGCTGGCCCACGCGTCAGGCGAGCATATATTCCTGATCGACAGCGATCTGGAAGAGCCTCCAGAATGCTTAGCGAGCTTTGCTGACCAACTGGCGCGCGAGCATTGTGACGTCGTCTATGGACTTCAGGAACAGCGCAAGGGCGGCTGGTTTGAGCGAGTGACCGGCCAATGGTTCTATACCCTGTTCAAATTGTTGACTGGTTTTGCCCTCCCCCGCAATGTGGTCACCGCTCGCCTGATGACGCGCCGCTACGTCGACGCCTTGCTACGTCACCAAGAGCGGGAGGTATTCATGGCCGGACTCTGGCATATCACCGGTTTCGACCAGCGTGGCCAGACACTCACTAAGCTCAATACCAGCCAGACCACCTATACCCTCCGCCACAAGCTATCATTATTGGTCAATTCGGTAACCTCGTTCAGCAATACGCCATTGATCAGCATTTTCTACATCGGCGTTGGTATCTCCATGCTCTCCGTACTCTACATCGCCTATTTGATGTTTCACTGGGCAGTAGCAACTACACCCCTGAGCGGTTGGACATCGGTAATGGCCTCGATCTGGTTGCTGGGTGGCCTGATCATTTCCTTCATCGGCGTAGTCGGCATTTACCTCTCGAAAATTTTTGCCGAAACCAAGCAGCGCCCTTATACGATCGTGAGGCAGGTATATGCAAAGCGGACAAAGTGAACTGCTCGGCGAGGTCGCCCAGTACTACTCGAGCAAACTTGCCGAACATGGCGAAACCGCACGTGGCGTGGATTGGAATGGCCCAGAAAGCCAGACCCTGAGGTTCGAGCAACTGTGCCGAATCCTTGACGATACTTGCGATTACTCGCTGAATGACTTGGGGTGCGGCTACGGGTCGCTTCTGGACCACTTGCGGCAGCGGCCAGGCAACGTCGACTACCAAGGCATCGACGTATCACAGGCGATGGTGGATGCTGCGATCAAGCGCTACGCCCGACAGCCGAACGCCCGCTTCCTGCAAGCCGCCGCGCCGGATCGGGTGGCCGATTTCAGTGTCGCCAGCGGGATCTTCAATGTTCGTCTCGAGCGCTCGGACGACCAATGGTTCGATTTCATCCAGGCCACACTTGACGTGCTCGACCGCCACAGCCACAAGGGCTTCGCCTTCAACTGCCTGACTTCTTACTCCGATGCGGACAAACGCCGCGACTACCTCTATTACGCCGACCCTTGCCAGCTATTCGACATCTGCAAGCGTCGCTATGCCAAGCAGGTCGCCCTGCTGCATGACTATGGGCTCTACGAATTCACGATCCTGGTCAGGAAATGCTCATGAACAAGAAATTGATCATATTCGGTACTGGCGACATCGCGCAGCTGGCGCACTTCTATTTCAGCACCGACAGTCAGCATGAAGTGGCGGCCTTCACCGTCGACACGCAATATATTAAGGCCTCGACATTCTGCGACCTGCCTGTGGTGCCATTCGAGACGCTGTCGGATCTCTATCCGCCCAGCGAGTACCAGCTATTCATTGCCTTGAGCTATTCGAAACTCAACAGTTTGAGGAAGCAGAAATTCCTCGACGCCAAGGCACTGGGCTACGAACTGGTCAGCTACGTCAGTTCCCGCGCGACGCTCCTCAACCAAGGGGAAATCGGCGAGAACTGCTTTATCCTCGAAGACAACACCGTGCAGCCTTTCGTGAAGATCGGCAACAACGTCACGTTGTGGAGCGGCAACCATGTCGGCCACCACTCCACTCTCCACGACCATTGTTTCATCGCCTCCCACATTGTCATTTCCGGCGGTGTCACCGTTGGCGAACAGTGTTTCATCGGCGTAAATGCCACACTGCGCGACCATATAACGATCGGTGAGCGTTGTGTAATCGGCGCCGGGGCCTTGCTGTTGGCCGACGCCGAACCCGATGGGGTCTATATCGGTATGGCGACAGAGCGATCACGCGTGCCCAGTTCAAGGTTGCGCAACCTGTGAAGCCATACTGGAAAAAACTGGGGCAGCTCTATTGTCCCTCGGAGCACGGTCGCCACGAAAAGCTTCTGACCCATGCTGCGAACCCGCTACCTGTCCACCTGCGCGGGGATGTTTATCGCGTTTTCTACAGCGGCCGAGATCGCCAAAACCGCTCCTCAGTAGGCGCGGTAGATATTGATATCGTGCGCCGAGAAGTAGTGAAAGACCATCTCGAGCCCTTTTTCGTCCATGGCGAGGCCGACAGTTTCTATCGGGATGGCGTCAGCATTGGCAACTGCTACAAAATCGCTGGCAAGACATACATGCTGTTCATGGGCTGGCAGGCCCCTGCCGATAGCCATTGGCGTGGAGACATAGGCCGCCTCGAGGTACTGCCCGACCTTCGCCTCAGGCTGACATCGCCGCAGCCATTCATCGCCGCGTCTGACGAAGACCCCATCAGCCTCTCGTACCCTTGGGTAATCGAGAACACACCGGGCAGCTACGACATGTGGTACGGCTCCACCCTGACCTGGGACGCTGGTAACGGCGAGATGGCACACGTCATCAAGCATGCCTGCTCGGTCGATGGCGACAATTGGAAACATACGGGCCTGGCAGTTCCATACGAACTGAGTGTCGCCCAGGCGTTTTCCCGGCCAACGGTGGTGAAAGACGAACGTGGCGGCTACCAGATGTGGTTCTCCTACCGCAGCGGAGCGGGTGAGAAGTACCGAATAGGCTCGGCCCTGAGCGATGACGGAAAAAGCTGGCGCCTGGCGCTGCAATCGTCAGGTATAGAAGTGTCTTGCGAAGGCTGGGATAGCGATATGATCGAATATCCCTTCGTGCTAGATCACAAGGGTGAGCGCTATATGCTTTACAACGGCAATGGTTACGGCAAGACAGGTTTCGGCATGGCGGCATGGGTCGATGTCTGAAGGTTTACTAAGCCGTCGCCCATGGTTCCAGTTCCTGCGCTTCGCGTTGGTGGGCATAGCAAGTAATCTTGCAGGCTATCTGATCTACCTCGCGATCACTGAACTTGGCCTCGCCCCCAAACTGGCGATGACAGTATTGTATGTGGTTGGTGTAGTCATAGGTTTCAGCGCCAATCGCACCTACACGTTCGCACACTCGGGAAACCTGCTTTCGAGCGGTTGGCGCTACCTCATCAGCTATGGCGTTGGCTACCTGATCGCCCTGACGATTCAAATCGGCGTGGTGGATGTACTGGGTTACCCACATCAACTGGCTCAAGGTATCGCTCTGTTAGTGGTTGCGGTCTGTATGTTCGTGATGCTGAAATTTTTTGTTTTCCGCAGGCCCATCACCTGAAGCTTTTGCACACGTGCAGCTACTGAAGAGCACTTGCTTTCAAAACATGCTGCCGATCAATCAAAACTCCAAAATTTTTAATAATCTACCCTGCTGGAGACCACCAGGATGAACTCAGAAAACGCGCCCTTTCCGGTGGCGTCATTCGAAAAACTGGCTTCGCTTGAGGCCAGTAACTGGTGGTTCCAATCCAGGAACAGAATCCTGATCTGGGCAATCAGAACGCATATTCGAACCTTTTCCTCCTACCTTGAGATCGGGTGTGGTACAGGCTATGTGCTCGAAGGTATACACAAAGCCTTCCCTTCGGTTGCCCTAAAGGGCTCGGAATACTTCAACGAAGGCTTGGTACATGCCCGCAAACGCATTCCGTCGGCAGAGTTCACGCAACTGGACGCCACCCAGATGAACGCCCACGACGAGCATGATTTGATCGGCGCCTTCGACGTGATCGAGCACATCGAAGAAGACCAACTCGTACTGAACAATCTTGCCCGGGCACTCGAGAAAGATGGCTCTCTTATCGTGACCGTACCGCAACATCGCTGGCTCTGGTCGGAGGTCGACGAGTTCGCCTGCCACAAGCGTCGTTACACGCGTGACGAGTTGCTCGGCAAGCTAGCCGACGCCGGCCTGCGCGTTGAATATGTCACGTCGTTCGTGTGCCTGCTGGTGCCATTGATGTGGCTCTCCCGCGTACTCTCCAACCGCAACAAAGGGAAAGGGCCCTACAACCCGGAAAGCGAATTTCTCATCCCACGCTGGCTAAACGCTTGCCTCAATGGCGTCATGAAGCTCGAGTTCGGTCTGATCAGGCTAGGCCTGCGCCTGCCATTCGGAGGCTCACTGCTCGCCATTGCCCGAAAGGGGTGACGTCTTGATTTCCCAAAAACTATTAATGGCCGCCAACGCCCTACGTCGACTCGAAGGAACGTACCGATGACCGACAAACGCATACAGTTCAACCGCCCGCACATGACCGGCAAGGAGCTGTACTACATTGCCGAGGCCAATTTCGGCAGCATGCTGGCAGGTGACGGCTCCTTCACCAAGCGCTGCCACCGTTGGCTGGAGGAAAACACCGGGGCCGCGAAGGCGCTGCTCACCCATTCGTGCACCGCAGCCCTGGAGATGTCGGCGCTACTGCTCGATATCCAACCGGGCGATGAAGTCATCATGCCCTCGTACACCTTCGTGTCCACAGCCAACGCCTTCGTCCTGCGCGGCGGCATACCTGTGTTCGTCGATATCCGCGAAGACACCCTCAACCTCGACGAGCGCCTGATCGAAGCGGCCATCACACCTCGAACCAAGGCGATCGTGCCCGTGCACTATGCCGGCGTCGCCTGCGAGATGGACACCATCATGGCGATCGCAGCCAAGCATGGCCTCAAAGTCGTCGAGGATGCAGCACAAGGCGTGATGTCCCGCTATAAAGGCCGAGCTCTGGGAAGCATCGGCGACCTTGGCGCGTTCAGTTTCCACGAGACCAAGAACGTGATCTCCGGCGAGGGTGGCGCCCTGCTCGTCAACGACTCGCAACTCGCTCTGCGCGCCGAGGTCATTCGTGAAAAGGGCACTGACCGTAGCCGCTTCTTCCGCGGCGAAGTCGACAAATACACCTGGCAGGAAGTCGGCTCATCGTTCCTGCCTGGGGAACTGATCGCGGCGTTCCTCTGGGCACAGCTGGAAGAGGCACATCTCATCACCGATGATCGCCTGGCGGCCTGGAACCACTACCACGCCGCGCTTGCCCCCCTGGAAGCCCGCGGCATATTGCGTCGTCCGTTCATCCCCGACACCTGCGAACACAACGCGCACATGTACTACGTGCTGCTCGCACCGCATATCGACCGCCAAGCCGTACTGGCGGAGCTCAAGCGCAACGAGATCTCCTCGGTATTCCACTACGTACCGCTGCACTCCTCGCCAGGCGGCCAACGCTACGGGCGCACCCATGGCCCGATGACAGTCACCGACACCCAGTCGGAACGGCTGATCCGTCTTCCGCTCTGGTGCGGGCTGACCCGGGAGCAACAGGACCAAGTCCTCACCACCCTTGAGCGCGCCTGCGTACCAGCCTGAACAGCCTGGTATCAAATGTGCTTGTAGTGACTCAACGGCCTACCGGCGACGGGATTCAGTCGTCGGCGGCCTAACCAACTTCTTTCGCGGCACCATAGGCCACAGAACATGCGCATTCTTGTCACCGGCGGCGCCGGGTTCATCGGATCGGCGCTGATCCGCCACCTGATCGGCACTACCGAGCACGAGGTACTGAACCTCGACAAGCTGACCTACGCCGGTAACCTGGAATCGCTTCAGGACATCGCCAGCGACTCCCGCTACGAATTCGTCCAGGCCGATATCTGCGACCGCGCTGCGCTCGATGCCATACTCCAGCGCTTCGCCCCGCACGCGATCATGCACCTGGCGGCCGAGTCTCACGTGGACCGCTCCATCGATGGACCGGCGGCGTTCATTGAAACCAACGTAGTCGGTACCTACACACTGCTCGAAGCGACCCGTGCCTACTGGCTGCAACTGCCCACCGAAGCGCGCGTCACATTCCGCTTCCACCACATCTCAACCGACGAGGTGTATGGCGACCTGCACGGTGTCGACGATCTGTTCACCGAAACCACTCCCTACGCCCCAAGTTCGCCCTACTCGGCCAGCAAGGCTGCGTCCGACCACATGGTTCGCGCCTGGCATCGTACCTATGGCCTGCCAGTACTGCTGAGCAACTGCTCGAACAATTACGGCCCCTACCACTTCCCGGAAAAGCTGATTCCGCTGATGATCCTCAACGCCCTGGCGGGCAAGGCGCTGCCGGTGTATGGCGACGGCTGCCAGGTACGCGACTGGCTGTATGTCGAGGACCACGCCCGCGCCCTGCTCAAGGTAGTGACCGACGGCAAGGTTGGCGAGACCTACAATATCGGCGGGCACAACGAGCAGAAGAACATCGAAGTAGTGCATACCCTCTGCGCCCTGCTCGAAGAGTTGGCTCCCCAGCGCCCAGCAGGCGTAGCGCGCTACACCGACCTCATCACCTTCGTGAAAGACCGCCCCGGCCATGACCTGCGCTACGCCATAGACGCCGGCAAGATCGAGCGCGAACTGGGTTGGGTACCGGCGGAAACCTTCGAGTCCGGCCTGCGCAAGACTGTGCAGTGGTACCTGGAAAACCTCGAATGGTGCCGCCACGTCCAGGATGGTAGCTACCAGGGTGAACGCCTGGGCAATTCCGATTTCAAGGACCTGATCGCATGACCAAGGGCATCGTTCTCGCCGGGGGCTCCGGTACCCGCCTGCACCCCATTACCCTGGGTGTATCCAAGCAACTGCTGCCGATCTACGACAAGCCGATGATCTATTACCCGATCTCGGTACTGATGCTCGCCGGTATTCGCGACATCCTGCTGATCTCCACCCCCCAGGACCTGCCGCAGTACCGCCAGCTGTTCGGCGACGGCAGTGCATTCGGCATCAACCTGAGCTATGCCGAGCAGCCCTCGCCAGATGGCCTGGCCCAGGCTTTCCTGATCGGCGAGCAGTTCATTGGCAACGATTCGGTGTGCCTGATCCTGGGCGACAACATTTTCCATGGCCAGGGCCTCACCGAGCGCCTGCACCGGGCCGTGGCTCGCGCCTCGGGCGCGACGGTGTTCGGCTACAGGGTCAAAGACCCGGAGCGCTTTGGCGTGGTGGAGTTCGACGCCCAGGGCCATGCGCTGTCGATCGAGGAAAAGCCCACGCAACCGAAGTCCAACTACGCGGTCACCGGCCTGTACTTCTACGACAATGACGTGATCGAAATCGCCAAGGGTATCCGTCCCTCGCCACGCGGGGAGCTTGAGATCACTGACGTGACCAATGCCTACCTCGAACGCGGCGACCTACAGGTGGAGCGTTTCGGTCGTGGCTTCGCCTGGCTCGATACCGGAACTCACGACAGCCTGCTAGAGGCCTCGCAGTACGTACAGACCATCGAGCACCGCCAGGGGTTGAAAGTGGCTTGTCTTGAGGAAATCGCCTACCAGAAAGGCTGGATTACCCGCGAGCAGTTGCTGAACAAAGCCGCCGAACTGAAGAAGACCGGCTATGGTCAATACCTCCACAAGCTGGCCGAAGAAATGCCATGAATATCATCCATACCGAGATCCCGGAGGTACTGATCATCGAACCAAAGGTGTTCGGTGACAGCCGTGGCTTTTTCTTCGAAAGCTTCAACGCCCGTGAATTCGCAACCAAGGCAGGCTTCGAGGCAGGCTTCGTGCAGGACAACCACTCACGCTCGACCCAAGGCGTATTGAGGGGCCTGCACTACCAGGTGGAAAACCCACAGGGCAAGCTGGTGCGCGTGGTTCATGGTGAAGTGCTCGATGTTGCCGTGGACATCCGCCGCAGCTCGCCAACCTTCGGCAAGTGGGTGGCCACCCGCCTGAGCGCCACTGACCACCACCAGTTCTGGATCCCCCCCGGCTTCGCCCACGGCTTCCTGGTGCTGAGCGAGTCCGCCGACTTCCTCTACAAGACCACCGACTACTACAACCCCGCCGCCGAACGCTGCATCCGCTGGGACGACCCGGACCTGGCCATCGACTGGGGCCTCCATGAACCGCCGCAGCTGTCCGCCAAGGACCAAGCCGGCGTGCTACTACGCGACGCCGAGCTGTTCCCATGAAGATTCTCGTGTGCGGCCACAATGGCCAAGTAGCGCAAGCCCTGCTGGCAGCGTTGGCGAACCTGGGCGAAGTACAGGCACTGGGCCGCAGCCAACTCGACCTGGCCCACCCCGAACAGCTGCGCGAACCCGTGCGCCAGCTGGCCCCCGACCTGATCGTCAACGCGGCGGCCTACACCGCCGTGGACCAGGCCGAAAGCGAGCCACAACCGGCCTTCGCGATCAACGCCGAGAGCCCGCGGGTACTGGCCGAGGAGGCCGCGCGCCTGGGCGTACCGCTGATCCACTATTCCACCGACTATGTGTTCGACGGTGCCAAGCCAACGCCCTACACCGAAGACGACGCCCCCAACCCGCTGGGCGTCTACGGCAGCAGCAAGCTGGCTGGCGAACAGGCCATCGCGGCAGTCGGCGGCGAGCACTTGATCCTGCGTACCAGCTGGGTCTACTCGCTGCATGGCCGCAACTTCCTGCTGACCATGCAACGCCTGTTGCAGGAGCGCGAACAGCTACGTGTGGTGAACGACCAGATTGGCGCTCCCACCTGCGCCGCCACCCTGGCCAGCAGCACCCGCACCCTGATCGAACGCTGGCAGGCCGGCCAAGCGGGCGCGTGGGGTACCTACCACCTCACAGCCCTTGGCCATACCTCGTGGTTCGGCTTCGCCCAGGCCATCGGCGAGCACCTCAAAGCCCAAGGTTTGCCCTGCGCCGAGCTGTTGCCGATCCCATCCAGCGACTACCCCACCCCGGCACGCAGGCCACTCAATTCGCGCCTGGACTGCTCGCGCCTGGCCCAGCAATGGCAGCTAGACCTGCCAGATTGGCAGCGGGCGCTGATCGACTGCTTGAAGTAGCGCATAATTGCATCAGACTTTTCTGATGCCGCCAGTGATGACCTCGACCCCAATCGTTTCAAGACGCCCCCGCTGGCGCAGCCTGGCCCTGCTGGCCCTGTGCCTGGCCCCACTGCTGTGGCCCTTGCATCACCTGGCCGAACGCTACTACCAAGACGAACTGGCCTCGCAGAACCGCCAGACCCTCGACCTGTACGTCGCCAACCTGCTCGGCACCCTGCACCGCTATGAGACCCTGCCGCAGATCCTCGGCGACCTGCCGGCCCTACGTGGCGTACTGGCCGACCCGTTTCGCCTGGAGTCGGTGACCAACGCCAACCGCTTGCTCAGGGACATCGCCCAGCAGACCGGCGCCGAAGTGATGTACCTGATGGACGTCAGCGGCAACACGCTCGCCGCCTCGAACTGGGACAAGCGCGACAGCTTCGTGGGCCGCAACTTCGCCTTCCGCCCGTATTTCATGGAAGCCATGGAAGGTCGCCTGGGGCGCTTCTTCGGCCAGGGCACCACCTCGGCCAAGCGTGGCTACTTCTTCGCCGCCGCCGTGCGCGACCGCGAGCGGGTGGTGGGCGTGCTGGTGGTCAAGGTCGACCTGGACCACACCGAAACCCTCTGGGGCCGCACCCCCGAGCAATTGCTGCTGACCGACCAGAACGGCGTGGTGGTGCTGACCTCGCGCGCCGAATGGCGCTTCCGGGCCACCCGCACGCTGAGCGAGGCCGAGCGCAAGGCGATGATCGCCATCCAGCCCTACCCGACCCAAGCACCGCAACCACTGAACCTGGACCCCGCCGCCTGGCTGACGCAAACCCGCGACATCCCGGAAACCGGCTGGCAGGTGAATATCCTGGCGCCGCGCATGTTGGTCGACCGCTCGGTGCAGACCGTCATGGCCATCGGCGCCGGCGCGCTGCTGGTGAGCCTGTTGCTGGCAGGCCTGGTGATGCAGCGCCGCCGCCACTACATGGACCGCATCGACTTCGAGGCCCATGGCCGCCAGGAGCTGGAAAAACGCGTGGGCGAGCGCACCTCGGACCTTGAGTGGCTGAACAACCGCCTGAAGAACGAAGTGCTCGAGCGCGAACAGGCCCAGCAGGAGCTGGTACGCGCCCAGGACGAGCTGGTGCAGGCCGGCAAGCTGTCGGTGCTGGGCACCATGTCGGCGAGCATCAGCCATGAACTCAACCAACCGCTGGCGGCGATCCGCAGCTATGCCGAGAACGCCGAGATCCTGCTCGACCACCAGCGCACCGAGGATGCCCGCGGCAACCTCAAGCTGATCGGCGAGCTCACCGGACGCATGGCCTCGATCATCGCACACCTGCGTGCCTTCGCCCGGCGCGACCGCCACGCCCCGGAAAGCGTGGCCCTGCAACCGGCGCTGGACGACGCCCTGGCACTGCTGGCCAAGCGCCGTCGGGCGATGGCGGTGGAGCTGGTGCGTGACCTGCCCGATGCCACCCTGTGGGTACAGGCCGGCGAAACACGCCTGCGCCAGGTGCTCGGCAACCTGCTGGCCAACGCCCTCGATGCCCTGACCGAAAAGGCCAACCCACGCAGGCTTTGGTTGAGTGCCGAGAAACGCGACGACTACGTCTACCTGTACATTCGTGACAACGGCCCCGGCTTCACGCGCCAGGCACTGGAACAGGCCAAGGAGCCGTTCTTCACCACCAAGACCCGGACCCAGGGCCTGGGCCTGGGCCTGGCCATCTGCGAAAGCCTGATGCGCGCCCTCGGTGGCGAGCTGCTGCTGGGCAACCACCCCGAAGGGGGTGCCCTGGTGACACTGCAGCTGCGCGTGGCCAAGCCCGGTGCCAACCTGCAACCTTCGGAGGACCCCTCGGCATGACGACCGGGACACAGTTCGACAGCCACACCCAGGTCATCCTGGTCGACGACGACCCGCACCTGCGCCAGGCCCTGAGCCAGACCCTGGACCTGGCCGGCCTCAAGGTCGCGACCCTGGCCGATGCCCAAGGCCTGGCCGAGCGCATCGAGCCCGACTGGCCGGGCGTGGTGGTCAGCGATATCCGCATGCCCGGTATCGATGGCCTGCAACTGCTCGAACAACTGCATGGACGCGACAGTGAACTGCCGGTATTGCTGATCACCGGCCACGGCGATGTACCGCTGGCCGTACAGGCCATGCGCGCTGGCGCCTACGACTTCCTGGAAAAACCCTTCGCCAGCGATGCGCTGCTCGACAGCGTGCGCCGCGCCCTGGCCCTGCGCCGCCTGGTGCTGGACAACCGCAGCCTGCGCCTGGCCCTGAGCGACCGCCAACAGCTGTCTACCCGGCTGGTGGGCCATTCGCCGGCCATGCAGCGCCTACGCGAGCAGATCGGCGCCCTGGCCGGCACCCGCGCCGATGTGCTGATCCTCGGCGAGACCGGCGCGGGCAAGGAGGTGGTGGCGCGTGCGCTGCACGACCTGTCCAGCCGACGCGATGGCCCGTTCGTTGCCATCAACGCCGGCGCTTTGGCCGAGTCGGTGGTCGAGAGCGAGCTGTTCGGCCATGAGCCGGGGGCGTTCACTGGCGCGCAGAAACGCCGCATCGGCAAGTTCGAGTTCGCCAACGGCGGCACATTGTTCCTCGATGAAATCGAAAGCATGAGCCTGGACGTGCAGGTGAAACTGCTGCGCCTGCTGCAAGAGCGGGTGGTCGAGCGTCTTGGGGGTAACCAGCTGATCCCGCTGGATATCCGCGTGATTGCCGCCACCAAGGAAGACCTGCGCCAGTCCGCCGACCAGGGCCGCTTCCGTGCCGACCTGTACTACCGCCTCAATGTCGCACCGCTGCGCATCCCGGCGTTGCGCGAGCGCGGCGACGATATTCTGGTGCTGTTCCAGCACTTCGCCGACGACGCCGCCCAACGCCATGGCCTCCCCCCCCACAGCCTGCAACCGGCGCAGCGGGCCATGCTGCTGCGCCACGCCTGGCCGGGCAACGTGCGCGAATTGCAGAACGCCGCCGAACGCTTTGCCCTGGGCCTGGAACTGGCGCTCGACGGCCAGGAAGCCGCCAGCGATGCGCCTGACGAGCCGCTGCGCACAGGCAACCTGAGCGAACAGGTAGAGCACTTCGAGCGCTCACTGATCGCCGCCGAGCTGGCCCAGCCACACAGTTCCATGCGTAGCCTCGCCGAAGCCCTGGGCATTCCGCGCAAGACCCTGCACGACAAGTTGCGCAAGCACGGCTTGAGCTTTGCCGATGGCGCAGGCGGGCACGATGACCACGAGGACAGCCGCCCATGACCAGCGACAGCCACTACCTGCAAGCGGTGTTGCATGGCGATATCCCGTTGACCCGCGAAATGGGCCTGGAAGTCCTCGACTGGCAAGGCCAATGCCTGCGCCTGCAACTGCCGCTGGCGGCCAACGTCAACCACAAGAGCACCATGTTCGGCGGCAGCCTGTATTGCGCGGCGGTACTGGTGGGCTGGGGCTGGTTGCACCTGCGCTTGCGCGAGCTGGGTATCGACGATGGGCATATCGTCATCCAGGAGGGGCAGATCAGCTATCCGCTACCGGTGACCGGTGCCGCCGTGGCCCGCTGCGCAGCGCCGGATGAAAAAGCCTGGGAGCGGTTCCTGGCGATGTACCAGCGGCGTGGGCGAGCGCGGTTGACGCTGGAGACCAGCGTGAGCAATGCCGGGAGTGATGAAGCGGCGGTGAGGTTCAGCGGGCAGTACGTGCTGCACCGCTGATCGAGCAGTGCGCAGAATGGCCGAGCAGGCTTCAAGGCTTGACGTGCTGCTCCAGGAATGCCTGTCGCCACACCGCCGCAGTCGGCAAGGCAAGGAAGAACGGGTTGAGCAACGACTCCCTCGGCGGGTAGCGGAACGGCTGGCCGTCCACCTCGATCACCTCGCCGCCCGCGCCCTCAAGCACACCCTGGGCGGCAGCGGTGTCCCACTGCGAAGTCGGCGCCAGGCGCGGGTAGCAATCGGCCGAGCCTTCGGCCAGCAGGCAGAACTTCAGCGAGCTGCCGATATTCGCCAGCTCCAGCTCGCCCACCGAGGCCGCCAGCCCGGCCAGCAATGCTTCCTGCTGCGGGCTGGAGTGACGTCGGCTGGCGACCACGGTGAAGCGACCATCGGCAGGTGGCGTGTTGCGCACCTTGATGCCTTCGCCCTGCCCATCCACTTCGGTGCGCCAGGCGCCCAGCGTGCGGCCACCGAAGTAGCAGCGGCCGTTGGTCGGCATCGCCACCACGCCGAACACCACCTCACCGTGCTCGACCAAGGCAATGTTGACGGTGAACTCCTCGCTGCCGGCGATGAACTCCTTGGTGCCATCCAGCGGGTCGACCAGCCACCAGCGCGTCCAGGCTTGGCGCTCGGCCAGAGGGATGTCGCAGTCCTCCTCGGACAGCACCGGAATATGCGGCGCCAGAGCACGCAGGCCATCGTCGATGACCCGGTGGGCGGCCAGGTCGGCGGCGGTCACCGGCGAATCGTCAGCCTTGTTGGTCACCGCCACGTCGGCACGCCAGAACGGCAGGATCGCCTCGCCTGCCAGGCGCGCCAGCTTCACCACTTCATGCATCAGTTGCAGGTCGTTCATACGCTGAGTACTCCACGCTGGATCAGCAGGTCACGCGCCAGGTACAGCGCCGCCAGCGCCCGGCCTTCGCTGAACTGCGGGTGCATGGCCAGGGCCGACAGCTCGCGCAGGTTGACCTTGTCCACGCGCATCGGCTCGGGCTCGTCGCCCTCGAGGCGCTCTTCATACAGGTCGGTGGCCAGCACCACCTGGATCTTCTGGCTCATGTAGCCCGGCGACAGCGACAGCTCGGTCAGGTGCTCCAGTTGCCGCGCGCCGAAACCGGCCTCTTCCTTGAGCTCGCGGTCGGCGGCAGCCAGCACGTCCTCGCCGGGCTCGATCAGGCCCTTGGGCAAGGACAGCTCGTACTCGTCGGTGCCGCCGCAGTATTCCTCCACCAGCACCGCATGCTCGGCGTCAAGCATTGCCACGATCATCACCGCACCATAGCCATTGCCACGCCCCACCAGGCGCTCGTAGGTGCGCTCGTTGCCGTTGGAGAAGCGCAACTGCACGGACTCGACGCGGAACAGGCGGCTACTGGCGACGATCTCGCGGCTGAGTACGGTGGGTTTCTGGCGCATGGGGGCGGCTCCTTGGCGTGAACGGAGTACTATACCGTGGCGCACGGCCTATCGAGAATTTCCAATGCCCGTTCTACCCTGGTCCACCATCGATACCGTCCTGCTCGACATGGACGGCACCCTGCTCGACCTGCACTACGACAACCGCTTCTGGCTGGACCACCTGCCCCAGCGCTATGCCGAGCTGCATGGCGTGAGCCGGGCCATGGCCGAGCTCGAGCTGCGGCCGCTGTTCGAGCGCCATGCCGGCACGCTGAACTGGTACTGCCTGGACTTCTGGAGCCGCGAGCTGAAACTGCCGATTCGCGAACTCAAGCGCGAGATCGCCGAGTTGATCGCACTCAAGCCCGATGCCGATACTTTCCTGGCCGCGCTGCGCCAAGCCGGCAAGCGCGTGGTAATGATCACCAACGCCCACCGCGACTCGCTGTCGCTCAAGCTCGAACGGGTGGAGCTGGCGCCGTACTTCGAACGGCTGATCAGCTCCCACGACTACGGTTTCCCGAAGGAGAGCCAGCAGTTCTGGGATGCACTGCACGCCGACATCGGCTTCGTGCCGCAACGCAGCCTGTTCATCGACGACACCCTGGCGATTCTGCGCAGCGCCCAGCGCTTCGGGGTGGGGCACCTGTTGGCGGTGCGCCAGCCCGACAGCCAGGCACCGGAGCGTGACACCCAGGAGTTCGCGGCCGTCGAGGACTACCGGGCGTTGCTGGCAGGTCTGTAGAGGCCTGCCAGCAAACCGTCAGTCAGGAATGCGCAGCACCTGCCCGGGGTAGATCTTGTCCGGGTGCTTGAGCATCGGCTTGTTGGCCTCGAAGATCTTGTTGTACTTGTTGGCATCGCCATACTCGGCCTTGGCGATGGCACTGAGGGTGTCGCCCTTCTTCACCGTGACGAAGCGCGCTGCCTGGGCCACCGGGCCGGTGACGGTGATCTGGTCGTCGACCGAGGCCACGCCCGCAATGTTGCCAGCCGCCAGGATGACCTTTTCCTTCTCTTCCTGGCTGGCCACCTCGCCCTTGAGGATGATCGTGTCACCCTCCACGGTGGCAGTGATGGCCGGGTTGCCCAGGCCGACGCTTTCAACGTGCTTCTTCAACTGCTCCTCGGCATTGGCGTTGCCGGGCGTCAGCAGGTCGATCAACTTTTCACCGGCTTCCTTCACGAAACTGAACAGGCTCATGACGTGCTCCTCGTTTAGCGGTGTTCGGGACATTCGAGTCTAGGCCAGGTTGAACACCCCCGCCCCGGTGCGACCAATCGACGCGGTCTATCAGCGCATAGAACCTAGCGATTAGACGCCAGCCCCCCACAGGCCTAGGCTTGTGCAAGTGAAAAAACCGCCGGTAATCCGCCCCGATGAACAGCAAGCCACCGGTCTGCGCGGCGTCTAATCCAATCTCCCTGCCTGACGCCAGCAATACCTACGACTACGTCCAGCTCACCGACCAGGCGAGCGACCGCACGCCCCTGGCCGAAGAAGTGGCCCTGGCCATCGTCTACAACGGCCTGAACCAGGCGGTGATGCTGGTCAGCCCCACCGACCTCGAAGACTTCGCGGTCGGCTTCAGCGTGGGCAGCGGTATCGTCACCGGCACCGAAGAAATCTACGACGTGAAGCTCTCCGGCAGCGGCGCGGCGTTGTATGCCGACCTGGAAATCTCCAGCCGCGCCTTCTGGAACCTGAAGAACCAACGCCGCCAGCTGGCCGGTACCAGCGGCTGCGGCCTGTGCGGCGTGGAAGCACTGGAGCAGGCACTGCCCGAGCTCGAGGTACTGCCCGGCGCCCCTCTGCCGCCCGCCGCCTGGCTGCACGACCTGCGCCAGCGCATCGACGCCTTCCAGCCCCTGGGCCAGCACTGCGGCGCAGTGCATGCCGCGCTGTTCATGGACCGCAACGGCGAGCTGCTGCTGGGCCGCGAAGACATAGGCCGGCACAACGCCCTGGACAAGCTGATCGGCGCCCTGCTGCGCCGCGACATCGACACCCAAGGTGGCCTGGCCATCGTCACCAGCCGTTGCAGCCTGGAGCTGATCCAGAAGGTGTTGCGCGCTGGCATCCAGACCCTGGTGAGCCTGTCCGCGCCCACCGGCCTTGCCCTGCAATGGGCACGCAAGCACAACCTCAACCTCATCCATCTGCCCAAACACAGTGCGCCACGGGTGTTCAGCCCCGCGTCGGAGTAGCAGCAGCCGTGACCTCTTATAATAAACTTCCAAACAATGCCCCTGCATCCACCCCCCGCTACAAGCCCTACCCCGGCCCGGCCGGCGGCTGGGGCGCGCTGCGCAGCGTGGCCAAGGCCTGGGTAGGCAGCGACAACGCGCTGAAGAACATCCGCGCCATGCTCAAGACCAACCAGAACGGCGGCTTCGACTGCCCCGGTTGCGCCTGGGGCGACTCGCCTGAAAGCGGCATGGTCAAGTTCTGCGAGAACGGCGCCAAGGCAGTCAACTGGGAAGCCACCAAGCGCCGGGTAGACGCGGCGTTCTTCGCCCGCTACAGCGTCAGCGCGCTGCTCGAGCAGAGCGACTACTGGCTCGAATACCAGGGCCGCCTGACCGAGCCGATGGTCTACGACCCGCAAAGCGACCGCTACAAGCCGATCGACTGGGACAGCGCCTTCGCCCTGATCGCCAGCCACCTCAAGGCGCTGGAGTCGCCCGACCAGGCCGAGTTCTACACCTCGGGCCGGGCCAGCAACGAAGCGGCATACCTCTACCAGCTGTTCGTGCGCGCCTTCGGCACCAACAACTTCCCCGACTGCTCGAACATGTGCCACGAAGCCAGCGGCGTGGCCCTGGGGCAGAGCGTCGGCGTCGGCAAGGGCACGGTCACCTACGATGATTTCGAGCACTCCGACACCATCTTCGTCTGGGGCCAGAACCCCGGTACCAACCACCCGCGTATGCTTGACCCACTGCGCGATGCGGTGAAGCGCGGCGCCCAGGTGGTATGCGTGAACCCGCTCAAGGAGCGTGGCCTGGAGCGTTTCCAGCACCCGCAGAACCCGCTGGAAATGCTCACCAACAGCGACCGCCCGACCAACACCGCGTTCTTCCGCCCAGCCCTGGGCGGCGACATGGCGCTGATGCGCGGCATGGCCAAGTTCCTGCTGCAGTGGGAACGCGAAGCCCAGGCCAAGGGCGAACCGGCGATCTTCGACCATGTGTTCATCGCCGAACACGGCCATGGCGTGGACGAGTACCTGGCAGTGGTCGACGCCACGCCGTGGGAAAGCCTTGTCGAGCAGTCCGGCCTGACGCTGGCCGACATCGAACTGGCTGCACGCATGTACGTACGTGGCAAGCGCGTGATCATGTGCTGGGCCATGGGCATCACCCAGCACCGCCACTCAGTGCCGACCATCCAGGAAATGGTCAACCTGATGCTGCTGCGCGGCAACATCGGCCTGCCAGGCGCGGGCCTGTGCCCGGTGCGCGGCCACAGCAACGTGCAGGGCGATCGCACCATGGGCATCAACGAGCGCCCACCGGTGTTCCTGCTCGATGCCATCGAAAAACGCTTCGGCTTCCAGATGCCGCGACACAACGGCCACAACACTGTCGAGGCGATCCACGCCATGCTCGAAGGCCGAGCCAAGGTGTTCATCGGCCTGGGTGGCAACTTCGCCCAGGCAACCCCGGATACCGAGCGCACTGCCCAGGCCTTGCGCAACTGCGCGCTGACCGTGCACATCAGCACCAAGCTCAACCGCAGCCACCTGATCCATGGCCAGCAGGCGTTGATCCTGCCGTGCCTGGGCCGCACCGACATCGACCTGCAAGCCGACGGTCCGCAGGCGGTCACGGTGGAGGACTCGTTCAGCATGGTGCACGCCTCCAACGGCCAGTTGCAGCCGCTGTCCAAGCAGATGCGCTCCGAGCCTGCGGTGGTCGCCGGCATTGCCGCCGCGACCCTGGGCGCGCACCCGGTGGACTGGAACTGGGTGGTGGCCGACTACAGCCGCATCCGCGAGCTGATCGCCGACACCATTCCAGGCTTCACCGACTTCAACCAGCGTCTGGAACTGCCGGGTGGCTTCTACCTGGGCAACAGCGCCGGCAGCCGCCAGTGGAAAACCGCCAGCGGCCGCGCCAACTTCAAGGCCAACCTGCTGCCTGACACCCTGCTCGACGAGCGCGTACGCGCCAGTGGCCAGGTGCCAGACCTGATCATGCAGTCGATGCGTTCGCACGATCAGTACAACACCACCATCTATGGCCTGGACGACCGCTACCGCGGCGTGCGTGGCCAGCGCGAAGTGCTGTTCGCCAACGAAGCCGACATCATCCGCCTGGGCTTCCAGCCAGGGCAGAAGGTGGACATCGTCTCGCTGTGGGGTGATGAACACGTACGCCGGGTGAGCGGCTTCACCCTGCTGGCGTTCGACATTCCTGCCGGTCAGGCAGCGGCCTATTACCCAGAGGTGAACCCGCTGGTGCCGCTGGAAAGCATCGGCCAGGGCAGCCACACCCCGACCTCGAAGTTCATCGCCATCAAGCTGGAAGCGGCGCGTGGGGATGGTCGGATTCTCTGACCCGGCCCTGGACGGTGATCCACAGGGTGCATCGGTCTAGCCGATGCACCGGGAGGTGACGACCTGCGGTCGCCACCTCCGATGGGTTTACATCCAGCCCGGAACCACGAACAACATCCAGGCCAGCAGTGGGCCGAAGGCCACGACCAGCCCGCTGTAGACCAGGAAACGACGGAACAACGCTTCGCGTTCTTCCTTCGCAGCCGACGCCACCACCAGTGCACCATTGGTGGAGAACGGGCTGACGTCCACCACCGTGGAAGACACCGCCAGCGCGCAGATCACCCCCGCCGCGCCAAGGTGGCCCTGCATCAGGAACGGTACTGCCAGCGGAATCGTGGCGCCCAGTACTGCTGCCGAAGAAGCGAAGGCGGAAACGATACCACCGACATAGCAGACCAGCAGTGCACCCAGCAGCGGAATGCCGATGGAGCTGACACCGTGGCCGACGAAGTCAACCGCACCGGCCTTCTGCAACACAGCCACATAGGTCACCACACCGCTGATCAGCAGTACCGTGGACCAACTGATGCCGTCCACCGCGCCCTTCTGCGCAGAGGGCGAGACCACCGCGATGGCGACAGCGACGGTGATCGCCACCAGGCCGACGTTGAGGTCATACACCAACGCGGCAATGCCCAGCCCCAGCAGGCCGATCAGCGTGATCAGGTGATCGCGGTTGATGCGCACGTCATCCAACGCCTGCGGATCATTGGACAGGGTGCCGCCCCCGGCACTGACCAGCGCGCCATGGCCCTCGATGGCAAACTCGCGCGACGATGCCTGCACGCCAGCGATCAGCGGCTCCTCGACCACGGCACGTCCAAGGCGCAGCAGTGCGATGCCGCCGAAGGCGAAGAAGCAGATGACCGCCATCAGCACATTGAAGCCAAGGCTCGTGAGGAACACGGCCATTTCCGTGACGTCCAGCCCGGCCTTCTGCACCACCTGGTTGGTGATGCCGCCATACACGCTGATCGGCGAGAACCCGCCCGCCTGGGCGCCGTGGATCACCAGCAGGCCCATCATCAACGGGTTGATCTCGTACTGCTTGGCAAAACGCAGCGCCACAGGCCCGATGATCGCGACCGCCGCCGGACCCAGTGCGCCGAAGGCAGTCAGCAAGGCGGTGACGATGAACATCACCCACGGAATGGCCACGATGTGGCCTTTTACTGCCTTCACCGCCCAGTGCACCAGCAGGTCGATGGTGCCGTTCTTCTGGGCGATGGCGAACAGATAGGTGATGCCGACCAAGGTCAGGAACAGATCGCCGGGAAACCCTGCCAGGACCTCCTTGCCACCCATGCCGACCCAGAGACCGCCAACGATGAATGCCAATGCAAAGCCGACGGCGCCCATGTTGATGGGCAAGGCCGTGGCCACGATGAACATGATCACCAGACCGATGATCGTTGCAATTTCCGGACTCATTCGTCCTCCTGAAACACTCGGTTCACTTCATCCAATGGCGACCCGCCATCTAGGGGTACTGCGTGGTTTTCGATCCTGCGCGCCTGCTAATGCGCTCTCAGGTCGTTTCCACCCCTTTCAGGAGGTCCTCCAGCGTGATGACACCGGCCAGGGGACAGATGGCAAGTAGTGCTACACCGTAGATGATCATTGTTTTTATCCTCGTTTACGCGTCGAAGTTATTGTTCTTGTACTTCGCTAACCGGCATTGCTATCGGCTGTGGCTCACCTCCTGGCGCGGCAGGGCGTTCAGCGTATGCAGGCGCAACGCCGCAACCGATGAGGTGGCCACGGGTGACGGTGAAGGGTCGAAGGAGCACTGGAGCCTGCGTGCGATGCGCTGCTCGAACAGGTCGAGGCGCCCGGCGCGGCTAATGCTGGGAAGGGTCATGTGCACATCGTGCAGGTTGCGCAGAGGGTCGAGACGGCGGCGCCGATGCGACCTCTGCGGCAGGGGAGAGGGTCTTGTTATTGTCATTGAAGACTCCACGGGTTCCGCTGTAGACGCACATTAGAGGTGCCAGCCGTGGCGCATCAATCAAGCGAACAGGCGTTTCATTACGCTCAGGTTAACTATTAGGTTCAGGCCATGCCCAAATCTCGCGAGCTAGAGTGATTCAAGGGCTGCTGCCGGGCGGCGCCTGGAGCGCTAGGAGATTGAGCTGGATGTGCGGGGCATCGCCGTGCAATTGATTGCCATGGCGGCGGGCAGAAGGCAGGTGGAAGTACGAGGAGGTATTGGGGGATGTTGCGCTCAAAGGGCCGGTTTTTTGTGCCTGAAGTAACCTAAGACTCACAAAAATGAGAAAAGTTTCAGAGCAAAAACAATAAGTTAGAGAATTGTGTACAACTCGTGCCAATCGTCGGATTTCCGTTGCCAGCCCACTCGCCGAGCCTCAAATTCGCCTCGTCTTCCCTCTGAGGCTCTCTTGATGAAGAAGTACTCCTCGATTCTGTTGTTGTCTTTCAGTCTGCTCAGCGGCGTTGCCATGGCGGGCGGCACCACCGAGGCCGGCATTGGCGGCGCATTGGGTGGGGTACTCGGCTCGGTGGTCGGCCAGTCCATTGGCGGCAGCACAGGCTCTGCCATTGGCGCAGGCCTGGGTGGCGCGGCGGGCAGTGCCGTAGGCGCCGACAAACGCCAGCGCGGTGAGGCAGCCATTGGTGGCGCCCTGGGCGCGGCAGGCGGCAACGTGATCGGTCGCCAGGTCGGCGGTACCACGGGCAGCTACATCGGCGCAGCCGCCGGTGGTGGCGCAGGTGGCGCACTGGGCAACTACATGGGCAACAAGGCCGACGACGACGAGCGCCGCGACCGCCGTTACAAACGTGGCTACGACGACCGTCGCCATTGGGACCGTGGCAACCACTACGGCCACCGCAAGCACAAGCACAAGCGTCACTGGCGTCATTGATCCACGCCGACAATACCCACGCAGCACCTTAGGCCTCGCCCTCACCCGGCGGGGCCTTTGTTTTTGCGCAAAAACCTGAGGCTTAAGGGAGACCCCGATATGGAGGCATGTAGCCACTAGTTATCATCGCATTTCCAAAAAAACACTTACAGGACGCAGGGAATGCGCTTGACCATCGTCGATCCCAAACGCCGCCCCTCGCTGTGCAAGGCGCCAGGATGACCCTCGGTACCCACGTCCCTTCGCTCAGCGAGATCACCTTTCAACGTATTCGCCAGCAGGTCTTGCAGGCGACAGGCGTGCACCTGGCGGACGAGCGCCGATCGATCGTCGCCACCCGCCTGAACAAGCGCCTGCAATTCCACGGCCTGGCAACCTTCGAGGCCTACCTCGACCTGCTCGAACACGGGCCACTGCTACACGAGCAGCAGCACCTGCTTGCCCTGCTGACCGCGCACGACACCTATTTCTTCCGCGAGCACCGCCACTTCGAATTCCTCGCCCGCTGGCTAACAGGGCTGGGCCACGCGCCACGCCTGTGGAGTGCTGCCTGCGCCACCGGGGAGGAGGCCTGGAGCCTGGCCATGGTGGCTGCCGAACTGCACCTGCCACACGGTTGGCAGGTGCTGGGCAGCGACTATGACAGCGACAGGCTGCAGCAGGCCGCCACAGGCAGCTACGACATAGCCCAGGCGCGCTATTTCCCCGACGGCTGGCTGGAGCGACACTGCCTATACGGTATCGATGACAGCGCCGGTCGTCTGCGCATCAGCCCCGCGCTGGGTGAGGCGGTAGTCTTCGAGACGATCAACCTGATCCACCCGCTGCCCAGCCATCTCGGCAGCTTCGATGTGATTTTGCTCCGCAATGTACTTTCCAACTTCAGCGAACGCTACAAGGTCGACGTGCTGTGCCGGGTGCTGGAGCACCTGCGCCCGGGCGGCCTGCTGATAATCGGGCACAGCGAAAGCATTCACGGGCTGGAACTACCGCTACGGCCACTCCTGCCGTCGGTGTTCGAACGCCTATGGTGAAAAGCACTGGCGCATTGCCCGGCAGACAGGGACTGGTCGCGCGCCCGCGCGGCAGTGCGCTTGCAACGCCTGCCGCCCCAATTTTCCTAGCGAAACAGGCCTTGCCATGCCCTGCCGAATCCTGCTTGCCGACGACTCGCCCCTGTTCCGCGCCGGCCTGCGCGCGCTGCTGGAGCAGAAGAAAGACTACGCCGTTGTCGGTGACGCCAGCGATGGCATGAGCGCCGTGGCCATGGCCGAGACACTCAAGCCAGACATCATCGTGCTGGACATGAAAAGCGACGCCCTGGACTGCCAGCAGGTGCTGCAGGAGCTGTTCATCCGTGCCCCGGCCACACGGGTATTGATGTTCTCCGCACGCTCGGAACTCGAACATGTGATGAGCTGCCTGCAACTCGGCGCCCAGGGCTTCCTGCTCAAGGACGCCACCGTGACCGAGCTGGAACAGGCCCTGCAAGCCCTGCGCTGCGGCGGCCAGTACCTGTCTTCGACGGTGCTGCCGATGGTCATCGCCCAGGCCCTCAAGCACAGCCGCAAACGCCAGCTCGGCGACGTTCGCTCACCGCTGACCACCCGTCAGTTGGAAATCCTGCGGCTGATCGCCCGTGGCGAGAGCACTCGCTCGATCGCCGACGGCCTGGGCCTGAGCGTCAAGACCGTCGAGGCCCACCGCTCGCAGATCATGCACCGCCTGCACATCCACGACGTACCAGGCCTGGTGCTGTTCGCGGTGCGCGAAGGCATCATTCGCCTCAACGATTGAGCGACAACCCCGCCAGGATCAGCTGCAAGGTTTCCGGCAGCGCACTGGGCCGACCACTGGCGCGCTCGACGAACACCTGTACCACCGCGCCCGCCGCGCACGCCTCTGGCTCGCCAGGACGGAACAGCGCCAAGCGGTACTCCACGGTGCTGCCCGCCAGGCGCGTCACACCCAGGCCTACCTCGAGCACATCGGGGAAGCCGGGCAAGGCGAAGAAGTCCGCTGCGGAGCTGACCACGAAACCGGCCAGCTCGCCGTCGCGCAGGTCCAGCTCGGCCTGTTCGATGAGAAACGCCTGGATCGCCGTCTCGAAATAGCCATGCACGGTGGAGCCGGCCACGTGGCCATTGAGGTCGTTATCGTGGGGGCGGGTGAGGATGGGGTGGAAATGGGAGAAGGCAGAGCGTTGGGGGGATTCGGTCATGGGGCCTTCCTGATGGTTCCTAAGCGTGTAAGAGAAGCTTCCCACAAGAGCTTCGGAACGCCTATAGTCGCAATCAACAATAGATTGCATATGATGGTACGCCCTCCATGAAACCGAGATACACGCCCGTGCCAACTCAACATCTGGACCATGCCAACCTCAGCCGCTTGGCCGAGACCGGTCGAATCAATGCCACCCATATCGTTGGGCAGCCGGGAGGCTGGGCTATTCAAGTCGATATCGACAATCAGGAACACGTGCTCACCGCACAGCGTAGCGGCAATGTCAGGCTGTTCAAAAAGCTCGAAACGCTGGTCAGTTACCTGCATGACCTCGGTATCGAGCGTTTCGAGGTCGATAGCTCGATCTGGGACCCGCAGCAAACCGCTACCTACCAGCGGCCAGACCGTGCCCAAGCACTTAAGCAGGCCCATGAGGCTTCGGCCTACCAGGCCTGGTTCATCGAACAAGTGCAAGCCAGCCGCCGCGACCCGTCACCCGCCATGGATGACGAAGAAGTCGAGAAATTCTTCGCCGCACGCCGCGCCCAGTTGAAAGCCAAGAAACGCTGATGCGCCTTGTCTGGTCGGCAATGGCTCGAAAAGACCGTCTACGCATCATGACGCTTATCGAGGAGGACAACCCTTCTGCCGCCGAGGCACTCGATGAAGCCTTTCGGGACAAAGCCCGACATGCCGCGCGCTTCCCTCGCCTCTACAAGCCCGGCAGGTGTGCTGGAACACACGAGATAGTGGTAGCGCCCAACTACGTGATGATCTACCAAGTGCGAGAGGACGAAGTCGAGATCCTGCGCATCCTGCACGCCAGGCAGCAATGGCCATGATCCCGCAAACGAAAAAGCCGCCCCGAAGGGCGGCTTTTTCGTTCCAGCTGGCGCGCGCTTACTGCTGCGGGCCAGCGGCCTTGATGGCGTCGGAAACCTCGAACTTCTTGAAGTTCTCGGTGAACAGCTTGGCCAGGCCTTTGGCAGCTTCGTCGTAGGCAGCCTTGTCAGCCCAGGTGTTGCGTGGGTTGAGCAGCTCGGTATCGACGCCCGGCACGGCCTTCGGCACGTCCAGGTTGATGATGTCCATGTGCTCGGTCTCAGCACCGATCAGAGCGCCGCTCTGGATGGCCGCGATCACGCCACGGGTGGTCGGGATGCTGAAGCGCTTGCCAACGCCGTAGCCACCGCCGGTCCAGCCGGTGTTGACCAGGTAAACCTTCGAGCCGAAAGCGTTGATGCGCTTGATCAGCAGCTCTGCGTACTCGCCAGCCGGACGCGGGAAGAACGGTGCGCCGAAGCAGGTGGAGAAGGTCGACTTGATGCCGCCGCCCGAACCCATTTCAGTGGAACCGACCAGCGCGGTGTAGCCGGACAGGAAGTGGTAGGCCGCCTGCTCGTTGTTCAGGATCGACACCGGAGGCAGAACACCGGTCAGGTCGCAGGTCAGGAAGATGACGGCGTTCGGCTCGCCACACAGGTTGGCCTCGGCGCGCTTGGCGACGTGCTCCAGCGGGTAGGCGGCGCGGCTGTTCTATGGCGACAGCATGATCACCCCGGCGGTGTCGGTGCTGTCGGCGGTGGAGGGCATGGGCCTGGCATTCGACGGTATCGACCATTGGG